>CAYMJV010000003.1:0-77744 GCA_964390545.1 uncultured Syntrophaceae bacterium | reverse complement strand
GTGGTTCCAAAAAACTGATCCCCAAAAAGGTTGTGATCTTTCGGTTTATTATCTCGTACCAACCAATCCAATGCCATACAAATCCCTCCTTTCAATTTTTTAAAATTGACATCCTAATCCCCCCCACCCCCCTTTAGCAAAGGGGGGGGGAAAGGGGGGATTTTATGCTTAAAAATCAGGTGTCAGAACCATTCTCTTTGCTGGAGAACCCGCTTTATGAACCTCATCGAAGACAGACGCAATTTGGCTCATCGGTCTTGTTTCTACGAATGGACCGATATCAATTTTTTTCGAGAGGACCATATCCAGAACGATCGGATAATATTCTGGCAAACATCCCCATGTTCCGATCATCTCTGCATCAAAGGCCATGAGCCGGGAAACGCTGTACTCATTCTTGGCCATCCCGAATCCGATCAAAATCAACTTTCCGGTGAAGGAGAGCATTTCCAGAGCAATCTCCTGCCCTGCCTTGGTTCCGGTTATCTCAAAGATCTTCCATCCAAAACCAGCCTCCAAACCATTCTTCTTGCAGATATCTCGAAATTCATTTCGGAGATCCTTGACGGCCTTGTCTTGTGAACTGATCACAAAATCAGCTCCATATTTTAATGCCCTCTGTAATTTCTCAGGATTTCTCGCAATCCCGATGACGGCCTTCGCACCTAAGGCTTTGGCTGTCTGAGCCATATAAACACCCACGCCTCCGGTGACCCCGATGATGATGACATTATCTCCAGGTTGAAGATCTGCTCTCTTAGCTGCCTGGTAGGGTGTGGTCACAGCATCCGCGACCACCGCTAATTGTTCCAGAGGGATACTGCCACGGTTTCTCACCGCACAGAGGTCGATGGAAGGCACGGGAATATGACTTGAAAATCCGCCGTAGATCCCCAGGCTGTTTCCAGGCATCTTCTGGACTAAACAACGATTTCCTCTACCGGTTTTGCAAAGCAGACATTGACGGCAGGGCATCACCGCAGGAATGATGACCTCTTTGCCAATCCATTTCTCATCCCCGGCAACGACGGTCCCGCTGATCTCATGTCCCAGGGTTAAAGGCGGCTTCGACACGGTGGGCACACCATCGTAAAAGTAACCTAAGTCGGTATGACAGACACCACATCCTGCCACCTTGACCAACACATCTCCGGGCCCTAAGGTCGGGACTGGAATTGAAGCCTTTGCCAACTTCCCGGGTATGACCTCTCCTGTGTCCTTATTCTTGGTAGTTGGCTGAACCATTTGCCACGTTTCAATCTTTTCAGGTATTGCTGCCATTTGTTTCACCCCCCTTTCTATTTTGGAATTCGGATTTCGGAATGCGGAATTCAGCCCTAAAGGGCTGAGTTACGTAACTCAGGGCTTTAGCCCTGAAATTCGCCACTCCGCAATCCGCAATCTGCAATTAATTACGTCATCCCGAGTCCACCATCCACACAGAAGAGTTGGCCGGTAATATAGTTCGACTCGTCCGATGCCAAGAAGACGAAGGTTGGAGCTACCTCTTCTGGTTCCGCAAATCGACCCAGCAAAATCCTGCCCGTATAAATCTCCATCAGCTTTGGGTCTGCTTTAACCTTCTCGAACATCTCAGTACTTACATATCCCGGCTGGACAGCATTCACCGTAATCCCATAACCAGCCAATTCTCGTGCAGCCGACTTGGTCAGAGCGATGATCCCTCCTTTTGCTGAACTATAATTGATCTGTCCTTTCGTTCCCCACAACCCAGCTGAAGAAGTCATATTGATAATTTTCCCGTGCTTCTTCTCCATCATATATTTTGATGCTGCCTGGATGCATAGGAAGGGTCCTTTGAGGTGAATGTCCACCACCTCATCCCACTGCTCCTCCGTCATTTTATAGAGCATGTTTGGTTTCGATACCCCTGCATTGTTCACCAGAATGTCAATCTTTCCAAAATTTTCAACAGCCGCCAGAATGATTCTCTCAACATCTGCCTTCATGGCTACGTTTCCCTTAACCGCGACGGCCTTTCGACCCATCTCCTGAATCATTCGAACTACTTCTTGAGCAGGCTGATCCTTGCTTGCATAGTTGACGATGACATCTGCCCCTTCCTTGGCAAAGGCAAGGCAGACGGCTCTTCCAATCCCTCTCCCTCCCCCTGTAACGACAGCAGCCCTACCCTCCAATCGACCCATCCGTTCACCCCCAATGTGCAATTTGAATGCTTACAGAAGATAAAGGTTTTGTCTTACGGTAACGGCAAAGATGCCCGTTTCGTTATTCGGTTATGTTGCTGGTCTTTAAAACTTCACGTAACCCTTTCCCCGCAGACCAAACGGGCTTCTTAACCGTAACCTTAACCATAACCATGCCCTAATCAATCTTCAATTCTAGGTTGATCATATCCCCTCCCCGCGCAAAGCCCATGGCACGGAAAAACTTGAGGAGATCCCAATCACTCCAATTGACCAAGGTATAGACCAGGCTCACACCGATCGCTTTCACATTCTTGATAAACTCTTCCCCTAATCTTTTTGCCACGCCCCGATGCTGATAAGCCGGATCGACTCCGATCGTGTTGATCCAACCGATCGTATCCGGGACGCCGAATTCCCATCCGCTTACCTCACCCAGAATAAATCCGATCACTTTCCCTTCCAATTCAGCCACCAGACAGGAATGAGGATATCGGGTGGCGCTGATCTGCTCCATTCTCTTCTTCCAAAAATCTTGCCGGGGTTTTCCCAAAACCTTACGATCGATTTCAACGATCGCATCGAGGTCACTAAGGGTCAAAAGCCGTATGCTCATCTGATTCAGCAGATCTTCTTCCATCCGCTCCTTCCCCCTCACCTCATTGCTACTCGATGACGGCAATCACTGCTTCGGCTTCAACCTCCTGACCTGCTTTCACGGAAACTTCTTTTACCGTTCCGGTGACTGGCGCAACGATTGGCATCTCCATCTTCATCGCCTCTAAAACTGCTACCTGATCATTTTCCTGTATCCGATCTCCAACTTTCACGGTCACAGAAACAATTTTACCCACCATTGGGACGGTTACCGATGTCGCCATAAGGTTTTCCTCCCTGATCCTCAGATTTCATTATTTGAGACCCAACGCATTTCTTGCAATGATCATCTTCTGGATGTTTGACGTGCCTTCCACAATCTGGTATGACTTGGCATCCCGGTAAAACCTCTCCACCGGATATTCACTTGAAAAACCATAAGATCCAAAAATTTTAACCGCCTGATTTGCTGCGCGAACCGCTACCTCCCCCGCAAAATATTTTGCGCAGGAAACCTCAATCGTATTTCGCTGTCCCAAGTCTCTGTTTGCAGCGGCCCGATGGACAAGGAGCCGGGCAGCCTGTTCTTCAACGTACATCTCTGCAATCTGCTCCTGGATCATTTGAAAACCAGCAATCGGCTGGCCGAACTGCTCCCGTTCATTGGCATACCGGACAGAATGCTCGAGGCAGGCTCTCGCCACCCCAACGGCCCGCGCTGCAGAAGAGAGCCTTGTGTTATCCAGCATGGCCATGCAGATCTTAAACCCGTCTCCTTTTTGACCCACCAGACAGTCCTTGGGGACCTTCACATCTTCAAAGACAATCTCCCCTGTCGGAGCACAGAAAAGACCCAATTTGGATTCGATGGCCTTCTGCGTGACCCCGGATGAATGCATGTCCACCATAAAGGCTGACATGCCACGATGCTTCGCCGCCTTATCCGTGTAGACATAAACAATTCCCAGGTCCGCCACGGGAACCCCTGAAATCCACATCTTGGTCCCGTTCAGCACGAATCCACCTTCAGCCTCTGTTGCCGTTGACTTCATAGACGCCACGTCAGAACCGGTGTTCGGTTCCGTGATGGCAAAACATCCCAGCAAGTCCGCATTGATCAATTTGGGAATCCACCGCTGCCGCTGTTCCTCCGTCCCAAAGGCGAGAAGAACTGATTGAATGGAGTTCATCTGAAGATTAAAGGGAAGGCCCCAGGAAGGAGAAACTCTTGCAACTTCTTCTGTCATCACTGCGGCCGCAAGATAACCACTCTCCGTTCCCCCATATTTCTCCGGAGCAATACACCCAAAAAACCCCAGTCTCGCCATCTCTTTGACAATCTCTCGACGGAACTTGTGCTCTTTCTCATCTTCCTCCATGCTCGGTGCAATCTTCTTCTCCGCAAAATTCTTGGCCATATCCCGCATTGCCTTTTGCTCTTCTGATAAGGAAAAATCCATATTTCCGCCTCCCCTCTTTTAGGTTGTGCAATTTATAACAAACCTATTTTTTTTTGTCAACAACTTTAATTAATAAGTCCTAAGCTACTATAATCCTTTGGAATTATTAAGCATTTCAACTTTTAAACAATGCATCAAAACGTTATGCTTGACAAGGATAATCAAATGGGCGATAAAACAAAAATGAGAATCATGGGCTTGGATATTGGTTCACACACAATCGGGGTCGCAGTCAGCGATGAACTGGGAATAACAGCCCAAGGTCTCAAAACAATAAGACGGACATCGAAAGTGGCGGATTTTGAAGAGATTAGAAAGATCATTAACGAGTTTCAAATCGGAAAGATTGTGGTCGGCCTTCCCAAAAATATGAACGGAACGCTGGGGAAACAAGCCGACATAGTTCTTCAGTGGATAAGAAATCTTAAAGAAGAGGTTCTCCTTCCCGTGGAAACCTGGGATGAACGTCTCTCTACTGTCGAGGCCTCCAAAGTCCTTTTGGCGGCAGACGTCTCAAGAAGGAAAAGAAAGAAGGCGGTTGATAAGCTGGCGGCTGTTATCATTCTCCAGGGATACATGGACAGGAGCAAAAATTCCGATGAGGACCCTTCTTTCTAAATATAAAGCCTTTCTCGTCGCTCTGGGATTTTTCTTTCTCTGCCTCTTTTTTTTCTACTGGTTTTTGTTCAGCCCTCCCTCAGGCCCGCTCATGACGAAATCGATCATGATCAAGAAAGGAAGCTCCCTCAAAAAGGCCTCTATCATGCTGAAACAGGAGGGGATCATTAGAGATGCAAATCTCTTTATAAGAATGGCAACCTTCCTCGGAAAAAAGAAAGAGGTTAAAGCGGGGGAATATGAATTTCATACCCGCATGCATCCCTGGGAGGTTTTGAATATCCTTGCCAAAGGTCAGGTGAAACCCCATCTCGTTACCATCGTTGAAGGCTTCACCCTTCCCCAAATTGCCCAACTTTTAGATGATTTAGAAATTGTTGAAAAAAAGGCATTCCTCGAAAAAACTTCTTCTCCTGCTTTGATCATCTCCCTTGGCCTTCCTTATTCTGCCACGAGCAAACCAGGCTCCTCCCTGGAGGGCTATCTTTTCCCCAACACCTACCATTTGTTGAAAGAAATGAACTCCGAAGAAATCATTCAAATGATGGTCCAACAGTTTAAGAAAGTCTTCAATAATGATTGGATCCGACGGGCTTCACAATTAGGCATGTCGCAACGAGAGGTCGTGACCCTAGCTTCCATCATTGAAAAAGAGGCTTCTCTGCCGGAAGAGAAGCCTTTCATTTCAGCCGTTTTCCACAATCGTTTAAAGAAGAAGATTCCTTTGCAAAGCGATCCTACAGTGATCTACGGGATTAAGAATTTCAATGGAAATCTGACCCGAGCCGATCTTCAAAGGCCATCGCCCTACAATACCTATCTCAACAACGGACTCCCGCCAACGCCAATTTGCAACCCCGGAAAGGACTCCCTCCTCGCCGCCCTACATCCCTCTCCGGTCTCCTATCTTTATTTCGTCTCCAAGAATGACGGGTCGCACTACTTCTCTTCGACTATGGAAGAACATAATCAGGCCGTTTGGAAATATCAGAAAAGGGGGCTCAGCAGAGTGTCGAAATGATGTCGGGGCTCCCGGCTTAAAAAGATTATGAAATGATTACAAAGATAGATTATCATAAGGAGAAATCTGTGAAATCTTAAGTAATCTGTGTCATCAGAGATTTCGGGAATCCCAGAAATCTCAAAAAATAACTTGACAAAAAAACAAGGTCTCCATTATCTTTGAAATCGATTGATGAGGTTCACCCAGTTAGAAACGGCCGGAGTTTTACTCCGCGCTTTCTACGGGGAACGAAACACAAATCTATTTCATCCCTGCCATCAATGGTGGAGCTTTCTAACGGGGTGAAAGGAGGAATTGGATGAAAAAAGAGGTAGCGGTCATCGGTGTGGGCCAGAGTAGCTTCGTCAGAGGTTTTGAGGGGTCCATTCGGGAACTGGCCTTCGAGGCCTTCAGGGAAGCCATGCAAGATGCGGGCATCACCCAGAAAGATGTTGATGCTTCCATTTTCTGTTCGGCCCCTGAATATGACAAACAACGCTCCCCTGCGGGCGTCCTTGCAGAATACCTGGGTCTTATTCCTCAGCCGACGCTTTATGTGGAGACGGTTTGCTCTTCCAGTAGCTCCGGCCTGAAAGTGGCGTATGGCATGATCAAGTCCGGTCTTCATGACGTCGTCGTTGTCCTTGGTTTCCAGAAGATGTCCGAGATCACATCTGCGGAGTCCCAGGAGAGAATGGGCCGCGGGGCTGACATCCAGTGGGAAGCTCCCTTCGGAACCATGATGCCCGCGTATTACGCCCTTTATGCGCAGGCTTATATGGCGAAGCATGGTGTGACCCACGACGACCTAATGAAGGTGAGGATTAAAGCATCCACTTATGGCGTGATCAACGAGAGGGCAGTCTACAGGAAACCGGTAAAACCGGAAGACTTCAAGCAGGGCGACCCGGAGGCTAAAATGGCAGGCCCCGTAGCATGGCCGCTCCGGGTTGGTGACTGCTGTGCGAATGCAGACGGAAGCTCCTGTATCATCCTTGCAAACGCCGAAAAAGCGAAGGCTATGACTAAGAAACCCATCTGGGTCATCGGCATCGGGTCAGCGTCCGAGGCAGTCAACATGGCGGCGAGACCTGATTTTAGCAAGGGTCTGAGCGTAGGCTACGCAGCAGCGGCCGAGGCATACAAAATGGCTGGAATCACCGCAAAAGACATCAAGGTGGCTGAAGTGCACGACTGTTTCACCATTGCAGAGATCATGGCGTACGAGGGTCTTGGATTCGCGCCGATGGGCGAGGGAAAGCAGCTCATCCGCGAAAAGACGACGTATAAGGAGGGAAGGATCCCCGTGAATGTCGATGGCGGACTCCTTTCAAAAGGCCATCCCATTGGTGCAACCGGGGGATCCCAGATCCGTACCATCGTTCTGCAGCTCCGTGGTGAGGCAGGCCCCATGCAGGTGGCCGGTGAGCCGGGTATCGGACTTGTACACAACATTGGTGGCGTTGGACTATACGGAAACGTTACCCTATTTGCGAGGTGATATATGGGGTTTGAGAAATTCGGAAGGAAAAGCTTTACGGCAGTAAGCAAGACGGCAAGGTTTGTTGATTTCCTGGCAGAAGGAAAGATTGAAGGAACCGTTTGCAAGGATTGTGGTGCAAAGTTCTTCCCCCCAAGGGCCGACTGCGCAAAATGCTTCTCAAAGAACATGGACTGGTTCGAAATGCCCAAGAAAGGAAAACTTGAGACATTTACCACCGCCTATTATGCACCGGTTGGCTTCGAGGGAGACCCTCCTTACACCATGGGTGTTGTGGACTTTGGCAATGGCATGAAGCTGTTCGCCCGGATGGCAAAGGACATAAACCCTGAAGAGATAAAGGTGGGCATGGACGTGTCCATCAGGCCTCTCAAGTATGACAACGGTCAGCTTTCCTTCGAGGTTACAAAAGCCTAAACGGATCATCTCCGAGGTCAAAGAGGCTTGAATCGGGTTTTTGAGGGAACGGCCGATGGCCCATCCAGCTGATGGATTTACCATCTTCGATGACAAGGGAGAGGTAAAGCGCCTGGTCGATTTCTTGATTCAGGAGAGTAACCCGCAGGTGATGATCGAAAGTATGAGGAAGATCGATTTCTCTTATGTCTTTACCTTTTCGAAGGGGGAGAAAAGCGGCGAAGTTGAATTAATCCGTGCCGAAATCGATGCCAGCTGGGACTGGAGAAATGGCAACATCGATTCCACTCTCTGGAAGAAGATCCAGAATGCGATCGCTGACCTTTAAAGCTCCCTCCCGAAGAATCCCTAATACCGGTAGAGATCCTTGGCTGCTTGATTTTCTGGAGTCACTTTACGCGTCGAAAGATCGACGTCCCAGGTCCTAAAAACTGAACGGTCCAACTCCCCTTCTGCTATCTGCGTAACTCTGTATCGGTTGTTTCCAATCTCCTTCGCCTCGTATCTCCATTTCAGTTTCGGGTAAGAGGTTGCCTTTGCTTCAAGCATTCTCCTTTCAACAGATCTCTTATCCTTTGAAACCGGATCGGAGGGGATCAAGTGATTCTTTACGAGGTCGATGGCCCGAGAAGCCTGTTCTCTGAAGGTCCCGGTTCGCTTCCCCACCTTCGGAGTGATGGGAATGAGGCTCCCATCCTTTGTCCGTATTTCCAAATTGTTACCATCAGCGCCCAAATACCCGATTTTCCCCCCTTCCAGTCTCACCTTATAGAAATTCATCGTCCCGGACTGATTCTGAACCACCTCCATTACCTGAAACTCCTCTTTCTCTTTAAGTTTAATCTTTTTCTTTAAATCGTTTGGAGATCCAAAGAATTCTGGTGGATGGACTGTTTGGACGGCCAAAAACCTCTTACCAATATTACGTTTATATTTAGCGAGCTTTTCTTTCTCATAATCCTCGATTGCCTTCGAGGATTTCTTTTCTTTCTGCTCAGATGAACCTTGATCCTTTTTAACAGACTCAGCCAGAAGACCCCCTTTAATTGACGGGCCTTTCTGCTCACCTACTGAGGCCATCGATAGCCATGGGAAAATGAGGCAACACGACAGGATAGAAAAAAGGATCTTCATTTCGGGCTCCTTTGGAAAGATTTCTGAAAAAGTCGGGCCTTCGAAACCTCATAATAGACCGAATCCCCAAAGCCCCGGGTTTTAATTTTCCCCTCTTCCACCATCGGTTGCATCGTGGCCTCCAGTTCTTCCTTTGGAATTGCCATCCGCTGAGAGAGATCGACGAGAGAGAGGGGCCTTCGTTTAAGAATTCTAAAAATTTCTTCTTTGACATTGATCTCGGGAAGGGAGAGAGGATGGCGATCAAATTCCGAAATGATTGAGGCCTTATCTCCAAAAAGGGCCTGAATCTTTTCCATCTCCTCCAAATTCAAGGGAGCAGCCCACGGTTCCGTTGGAGGCCGGACAACCGTGTTGATGTGAATACGATCAGGCTGGATCCGATCGACCGCCCTCTTCATCTGACGAAGTTCGTTCCTGCCATCGTTAACCCCTTTGCAGAAGAGAATCTCTAACCAAATCTGCCCTTGAAAGATTTTTCTGAATTCAACTAACCCCTCAACCATTCTCTCCACTGAAATCCCCTTGTGGGGGCGATTGATTTTGGTAAAGACCTCTTTGGACACGGCATCTAAAGAAGGGAGGATGATGTCGGCCTGACGTAAATCGTCCCTCACCTCTTCCAAATACAGCAGCGATCCATTGGTTAGAACGGCGACAGGGATGGGGGATAGCCCCTTTATTCCCTTGATAACTAAACCGATCTGGGAGTGAAGGGTTGGCTCGCCTGAACCGGAGAGGGAGAAATGATCGATGGAGACGCCCCCCTTCGAAAGAAAGTTCTTCACCTCTTCCAATACTTCCTTGGTGGGAATATACTCCTTCCGCTGGAGGGTCCTCTCCGTTGTTTTACCAACTTGGCAATAGACACAATCGTAGGTGCAGATCTTGGAAGGGACGAGATCGACTCCCAGGGACCCGCCGAGCCGCCTGGAAGGAACTGGACCGTAAAGATGACGATAGTTGCTCATTGTAAATGGGTCACGTCATTCTCGATTTTGCAGCCCGCCGGACTGTAAGGATTGTTCGTCAAATCCCAATTACCAAATCCCAAGCTCCAAATAAATCCCAATTTCCAATGTCCAAATAACCAAGCAACCCCCCACCCTTCCTCTCTCCCTGGGGAGAGAGGGATGAGGTGAATGGATTTGAATTTCGGTTATTGGTATTTCGGTCATTATTTGGTTATTGGTGCTTGGAATTTCAACACTTAGGCACCAAATTTCTTTAATTTTAATCCATTGGCCAACATTAGCGGAAGGATCTCCACTGCTGGAAATCTGCCCAGCTGTCCTTTCTGACATTGCCTTTCGGTGAATCGCCGGATGCCATCCGGCCGAATGTATTTAGAATATAGAACGACAGGATTGGGATGCCAACTATGAGATTTGAGAAGGGCGGGTGTCGAATGATCTCCTGTGACGGCGAGGACATCGAAATTCAGTTTCAGGATGGAAGGAACAAACCGATCGATCTCCTCAATCGCCTTCACCTTCATTTTAAAATTCCCATCTTCTCCCGCTGAATCGGTCTTCTTAAAATGAAGATAAAAGAAGTCATAGCGATGAAAATGGTGTTTCAGAGTTTCCACCTCATCTCGATAGGTCTCTCCTGTCTCCAAAATCTCCATTCCCACCAGTTTCGCCAATCCCCGGTACATCGGGTAGGTGGCAATCGCAGCCGGTCTGAGCTTAAACCGTTCAGCCATCGTCGGGATATCTGGAATCTTAGAGAAGCCCCTGAGCAGGATGGTGTTGGCAGGATGAAACGGCTTCAGGACAACAGTGGCTTTGCTTAAATAATGGTTCACGATTTCGGCTGTCTTTTTGGCCTCTGGGCTAAGCCCTTCTGTGCCTTCTCCCTTCAACCCATCCTTTTGAGGATCGGCGTCCGTGAGATCATCTCTCAATTCCTTTCCACGGAATAGAATGACGAAGCGATGCTCTTTCCCCGGATAAACAGAAATTTGAACTCCGTCGACCTCTCTGATTTCGTTTTGGAGAAAACGACAGATCTCCTGGTTCTTCTCAGTTGAAATTCTGCCTGCCCTTCGATCGACAATCATCCCTTGGTTATCGATCGTAGCAAAATTGCCTCTCGCCGTCAGATCATCCTTCGTCAACGTCAATCCAATTCCTAACGCTTCCATCACCCCTCTTCCGATCTCATATCGAAATGGATCATACCCAAAGAGGGCGAGATGGGAAGGACCGCTTCCCGGTGTGATCCCATAGGAGACAGGATCGATCAAACCACAGACCGACCTGGCAGTTAGGTGGTCAAGGTTGGTATGTTTGGCTGCCTCCAACTCTGTTTTACCCCGGACCGGCAACCCACCCAGTCCATCGATGACCACCAGCAATAGTTTCGATTCAGTTTGAATTGCAAGAGATTGAAGAACCTCTTCTTTGGTCATAAATTCCCCTCGCAGCATTTAACTACAAATACCTGCGTTGCTCCCCAGTTGTTTGTCATTGCGAGCGAAGCGCGGCAATCCGACAAAGTCGTTGCGAGGGCGAAGCCCGTCGCAATCTGACACAAAGTGTCATTCTGAGCCCTTCGCTCACTGTCACTCTGAGCGAAGCGAAGAGTCTGATTTCATGGCTCAGGATAAACTCCGCGAAGAATCTCGTTGAGATCCTTCGGGCGTTGCCCTCAGGATGACAGCTTCGCAGTCAGTTCCTTCGCTGCGCTCAGGACAAGGCTTCGTCTGACTTTGTCATCCTCACAATGACACCTCTTATCATCCCTCTCATTTATTTCTCTGGATATCTATCATAAAAGACGAACTCGGAAAACTCTTTCCTCTTCCGGACACTTCCTTCAGCGGCTGAGTATCCCAAAGGAGTCATTGCCACGACCTCTACGCTATCGGGAACGCTCAAAATCTCCTCTGCTTTTTTGTGGTCGAAGAACCCGACAATCACCGTACCAAGACCAAGGGCATGGGCTGCCAAACACAGGTTCTGCATCGCCAGGCCTGTATCGAACATCACCCAATCCCCTTTTACTGTAGCTGGTTTTCCTCCATGATAGCCTGAGACAGCTTTTCTCCCGCACAGGACAAGAATGACAGGCGCCTCAACCATTGCAAAATGGGCTCGATTGGTTTCAGGAACTGTTCTTAAAATCTCGGACTTTACGTTTGGATCTTTAACCACAATCACTTCCCAGCATTGCGTATTGGCCCAGGATGGCGCCCATTTCAACCCTTCGAATACCTTTTGGAGGGTGTCATCAGGAACTGGATCCGGCTTGTATTTTCGTATGCTTCTTCTACCTTTGATCGCCTCCATTAATTCCACACGTATCTCCTCCTTTTTACTACTGTTTATCCTATAATTCATTATTTGTAAAGCAAATGGTTAACCTCCTCCTATCTGTGGCTGGGGAGCTTCACTTCTGCCAATACTTTAATCATCCGAGGGATCAAGTAGTGGGCGAGATCTCTTCGACTCCCTCCGCATAAAACAATAATGAATCTCCCCTTAGCAACTTCATCTGCTATTTTTTTAAGTTCCCTGACCAATAAGATATGGACGTCAGGTGTAAGTCCAATATCTCCATATTCTCCCTGGGTTCCGTCATACCCCCAATTCCAAAAAAGAATCTCAGGGCGAAAGGTTTTGACTCTGGCGAGAAAGCCTTCCTTAATAAGCCTTAAGTATTCTTCATCATTGACCCTCCTAGGGACCTTAATATTGATGTTGCCCTTTTCCTCCCGAGAAGGATATCCACAAAAGCAAACATAGAGGACATCTGGATCCGCCCCAAAGACCTTCCAGGTTCCATCGCCATGATGAGCATCTGTATCAATGATTGCGAATCTTTTCATACCAGATCCTTTCCGAAGGTCTTGAATAGCAATGGCAGCTCCATTAAAGTAACATCCCCCACCGAAAAAATCAGGGCCAGCATGATGATCGCCGTATCCCGTAAAGACAAAAGCATTGTCAATCTCACCCCGCCATATCTTTTCAGCAGCTCTTATCGTACCGGATGCGGATAGGAGCGCCCCTTCAAAAACCCCTGTCCTTCTTACTTCCTCAATCATCTCAGATGAATGGACCTGAAGAAGGGCTTCATAAGAAACAGGATTCAGATCAAAAGAAGAGGCAGGTTTTGAAGGATAGAAAGCATCGTAGAAGAAGACACCTTCCCTTTCGAGGATTCCTTCCAGTGCATTTGGAAAATCTCGAAGCCTATTACCCTCTTGATAATAAAAGAATATCCCGGTCCGCACGATTCTTTGCTATTTGTTTGACTTCCCTTATTATAAATCGTAAAGATTAATAATATTGAATGTCCACCTCTTAATTCACCTAATTATAGAGGATTCATGTTAAGATTTCCAAATCTGGCTGCAAAAAAGAAGCATCATCGATGACAGATCTTGTCCTATTTAATGCCAATGTGATCACTATGGATCCGGCCTTTCCAATCGCTCAATCAGTAGCCGTTCATAGTGGAAAGATCGAAAAGGTTGCGGGAAATGATCATCTTAAGGACCTAACGAATTCAAAAACAAAAGTGATTGATTGCCATGGCAAAACCGTTGTGCCGGGTTTTATTGACGCCCACATCCACTTTCATGGTTTCTGCGAAAGACTGACGACACTCGATCTGAGCCCTCGCAACAATGTCCGTTCTATCTCCGACATTAGAGACAAGATTAGTCAGATATCTAAAGAGTTACCATCAGGCACGTGGATAAGAGGCGCAGGGTACAATGAATTCTATCTTGCTGAAAAAAGACACCCCACACGATGGGATCTTGATGGTGCGACTTCCACTCACCCAATAAAATTAACACATCGCTCAGGACGTGCACACGTCTTAAATAGTCTAGCCTTACAACTCGTTAATATTTCAAAGGAAACAGCCGATCCAACAGATGGCCTTATCGATCGGGATATTCAAACCGGGGAACCAACCGGGTTACTCTATGGGATGGGTGGTTATCTTGCCAAACTCATACCTCCAATTGACCATGATCAGATGGAACGAGGAGTTAAGCTTGCAAATAAACAGCTATCTTCTTTTGGGATAACATCGATTCACGACGCTTCCCCTCGGAATGATCTTAGCCGCTGGAAAATTTTCCAACGCTGGATAGAGAGTGGACTGCTGAGATTGAGGGTGTGCATGGCCCTTGGTATGGAAGGTTATGAGGAATATCGAAAGCATCCCTTTCAAGCTCAAATCGATGAAAATCGCCTCAGGGTTCAAGGTCTAAAGGTTATTCTGCATGAAACCACCGGACGGCTCTATCCGACCCAAGAAGAATTGAATGAGATGGTTCTTGACATTCATCGATCTGGTTTGCAGGCCGTTCTCCATGCCATTGAAGGCAAAACCATTGAGGCTGCCTGCAATGCGATAGAATATGCATTAAAGAAATCCCCGAGATCCGATCATAGACACCGAATCGAACACTGTTCTGTCTGCACTCCCTCGTTAGCAAAGCGTTTAGCTTCTTTGGGAATTATGGTGGTTACCCAGCCTTCTTTCATTTATTATAATGGAGATCGGTATCTCAAAACCGTCCCGAAACCAAATCTGGAACATTTATACCCCCTATCTACCCTCATCAAGAATGGCGTTGGAGTTGCTGGAAGTTCGGATTGTCCCGTGGTTCCGGCAAATCCAATCCTGGGTGTCTATTCAGCTATCTCTCGGAAGACCGAGGCCGGAGACTTCGTTTTACCTGACGAGCAGATCACTCCCTTGGAAGCCTTAAAGATGTATACGCAGGACGCGGCTAAAGCCACCTCCCAAGAGAGGGTCAAAGGATCGATTGAGCCTGGCAAACTGGCCGACCTGGTGGTTTTGAGTCGTGATCCAACCGCAGCTCCAATCGATGAGATAAAAGACATCGGGGTGGAAATGACGATCCTGAATGGGGAAATAGCTTGGGATAAAATGTGTTAACCAATAATCCTTTTCTCGATGTAAGAAAACAACTTGCCCTCTGTTAAACCTAACTCTCCAGGCGGCCTGATGAGTTAACCTGGAACATTCCAATTTAATGGCCATGTCTGCGCAATAATGTTGAATTGCCTGAAAAGCGGAAAGAGGCCGACCAAACTGATGTCTCTTTTGAGCATAATCTAATACTATCTCAAAAACTCGTTGCATTCCTCCCAACATCTCGCAGCATCTCATAACTGGAGATCGCTCCAGTAGACACTTCATCGACACCAGATAGATTCCCCATTTTTTAGGAAAATCTCCGAAGGTCACTATGACCCCCAAGAAAATCGAAAGAATTTGATTCCCAATGTGCCGTCACAGACCGAAGGTTAAAGGTCTTTCCTTGATTTTCGGACGAAAAAGATTCGGACTTCTAGTGTGGAGAATAAGAGAGAGAGAAATCATATGCGGGTGTTAGGTCATTCATAATGGCTTTTGGCCTGTTTCCTTCAGGGGCGGTGATTCCTTTAGTGCACCATCCTTCCCCTATCCAACAAAATCTGTACATAATTCTCAATTTCTCTTCTCATTCTGGTCGGGGAAAACATGGTTGGGTCACAGATATCGCCCTCAAGGTTCATGAGAACAACACCCTTTTCGTTCAACGCTTGCTTTATAAGACTGAGTGCTCCATTACCCTGTCGGCAAGGTAAGTGAGTAAAAGAAACGACACCATCCACCTGATAATCGTCAACCCACTTGAGAATATTATTTATCCTTTCCTCAACAGGCCTTATAAAACGGCTGTCTAAGATCCATTCAGCAATCGATCGTAGCGGTTTTTCTTCGGACAAGGGGTGCATTAGTTCAAACGTGAATTCCTCTGCCACAATCCGCGCACCAAATTCGCTTAATGTGTCGAAAATGTTGGTTGGGTAAACAGGACTTGCCAACAACCACAGTAAACGGACCCGCTCTCCGCCGTCAGGGCCGTCTTCTCTGGGAGCTCTCCTCAGCTCTCTCAAAAACTCTTCGTAAATCGAGATCAACTCTGGTCGACCCAAAAGCCTGCTCCCTACCATACTCATCGTGAGGCCCCGATTGGCGGGTAAATAGGGTGCGGGTTTTTGGCATCTGAGCCTATTGATCTCCATCATGAGGGATAATACCCGATTGTAGTTTCGAATAGGTTCAACGAGAACCGACTCATTCTCTTCTCTCCCGGTAAGTCTGCAAAGGGCGGAGAAGACATGTCTAAGCTGGCTTTCCACATAGTCGAGAGCCCGTTCGTCCTTCTCTAAAGGTACATCTACAAGATAAAATGGGACATGATATTCTTCCTTGAAGATCTCGTTACATTTTGGCTTACCGTCACAAAAGTGAGTTGTGCTAATGAGCAAATCCGGGGGCGGAAAGAGCCCCAGTGCTTGCGCACCCAGGGCGACCCTATGAGCCGAGCAGGTATCTACCGGATATCCTAATCGGTTGGAAGCGGCAAGGGATTGAGCTGCCCTGCCACTTGCAACCAGATCCACAGCCGCGTACTCGAAATCAAAAGGAACCAAATCGAATGGTTGATATAGAACCATCGGAATAGAGTAACCTGTCGTCCAAACGACTCTTGCTTCTGCCTCAAAAGCAGATAATCCCAAACCAGCGATCGCCTTGTATAACATAGCCCTGGCGTTAGGGCCACATGACAACTTCTGGTCAGCATATTTTAGGTAACCCTCGTAAATGCTCCGCATATTAAAGCTCCTCGAACTCATTCGATAGCATCTCAGCGAAAGCTTCAATTCGGACCTTCATCTGGGCCAAACCTGTGGCAGTATAGTCATGCTCGATATATAGGAAAGGAACGTGGAGCTCTTTCAACTGGGTCTGCAGACGGGGGAGCTCAAAACCTGACTGGTCACAGTACTTCAGTCCCACATAGATGACACCGTTCGCACCCACCTCATCGATCTTTTGGATCAGCCTTTGGAGGTGAGAAGGATTGGCCTGCATACGCGGGCACGGCCAGCGATTCAAATATCGCTGCGCCAGATTCAAGTAGGGGTCTCCGTCTTCGGAAACCAGGTCATCAAAATGGCGCAATCCGCAGCAGTGATCATCTGCAATGACCGTCATGCCTGCCCTTTCGATGATTTCTACTATTTCGATCTGATCCAAGGTCGAGCTGGAGATCACGACTTTGGGGAGAGGTGATGACTTCTCAGAAGGTATCTCCTCGAATCCTTTTAGCTCCTTTTCAACGCCCGGCAAAGCTTGAGCCGGGGCTACAGAAAGCCAATCGCGTGTAAGAAAACAGAGTTTTGAATAGGGCAAGATTAAAGGATTGTCAAGACGCATTCGGTAAAGTTTCCTGAGCGCCATCCGCAGTTGGTTCTGTTCAAGAATTGCGTCGCCTAAGGCTTGGTCGGTAACCAGTGTTCCACGCTCTGTCCCGAGAACCTCGGAAAAACGCCTCAATACGTTAGCAAAATACCTTGTGGCTTCGAAAGACTGTATCTTAGGGAGGGAGAGGATATAGGTCCTTTGATTTGGCAGATGAGCCTTCCAAAGATCATAAAGCCGCAACATAGCGTCGCAGCACTTAACAAAGACGACGCCCTCAAGACGGTCAAAGCGGTCTTCTTGAGCCTTCTCAAATACCGCCCTGACATAAGGACAGATGAGTTGATAGAGGTTGGGATTGGGCCTGTGCAGGAACAGGTCACCTGCATTTAAACGAGTGGGCACCAAGCCTGCGGCTATTAAGATCTCTATGGGTGTATAGGAGCACAGCCAACCGAATCTGTCTTGGTTCCCAGTCTCATTTTTTTGCATAAAGGTTTTTCTGCTTTGAACGCGTTCTGTAGGCTATACTATGCCCACTGCTGTCTTTAATGTTGTCAATAGCGAAGACCAGCCGCCGAATCTTATTCAATCTGAAATCTAAAACGTGAAATCTGAAATTGGAGCCGGCCAACTTTTTTATGGAAGACACCAGTTGATGACAAATTCCTAAATTCACGGACTGACCCCTTTTCCCACACTTTTCCTTTGAATTCTGTAGACCAGAGACATTAACTCAAATCTCTGAAATCACTAGGGATCTTTAGCCGAGGGCGATTGGCCTTCTTAATTCCTAAGGCATCGTCAGCGATGAGCAGACGCATGATATTGGCTGTCCCCTCACCGATTTGGTAGAGCTTTGAGTCGCGGTAATATTTTTCAACAGGAAGATCTAAAGAATACCCCATACCCCCATGGATCTCCATGGCCCACCCTGCAGTACGTACGGCGGCCTCTCCAGCAAAATACTTAGCAACAGCGATCTCTCGAGTAAAGGGCCGCGCCTGATCGTTCAACCAAGCCGCCCACCGGACCAATAAACGAGCTGCCTCCGTATATGTAACCATATCTGCAATGATATGTTTGACCATCTGATAATCCTGAATGCGGCGTCCAAACTGTACACGTTCTCTCGCGTACTTCAATGAGGCATTCAGGCAGGCCTGACAAATTCCTAAAGCTCCGCTACTTACACTGATCCGGCCTCTGTCCAAAGCAGTCATGGCCACCTTAAAACCACCCCCCCACTCACCTAAGAGGTTCTCTTTTGGCGCCACGACGTCCTCAAGAAAAACTTCTGCAATAGGTGAGGATTTATCTCCCAGCTTGGGAATATCCTTGGCTTGCCAGCCACGCTGATCCGTCTCAACAACGATGGCACAGAGGCCTTTATGCTTGAGAGATCTGTTGAAAGTGCAATAGACTACAGCGTAATCAGCAACTGTTCCATTAGAGATCCATGTTTTGGTTCCGTTGATCAGGTAATAATCTCCCTTATCTACAACTTCAGTCTCGATAGCTGCAATGTCTGACCCGGCATTAGGCTCTGAGAAACAGGTGCAACCTAGCTTTTCGCCCAATACTAAAGGCTTGACATACTTCTTTCGCCCTATATCGTTGCCCCATTCCATTATAGTGTAAGGTACGGTAAGAGCTTGAAGGTTGAAAAGGCTGCGCAATCCCGAATCGTATGTAGAGACCTGCTCACAGACGATGGAATGGGCTAGGAAACCCATATCCGATCCTCCCATACCGATAGGAAATGCACAGCCAAAAAAGCCTAGAGATCCCATTTTCCTTACCAGTTCTCGATCAAACTCTTCTCTTTTTAGATTGGGAGCAATTTCTTTTGTGAGAAAATCTTTGACTATCTGAACCATGACCCTTTGTTCTTCTGTCAGATCAAAATTCATAGCCTTCTCCCCATTGTAATATCCTTTTCTCTCTGTTCAGTGTGATATAATCAATCTTGCCTTTCTTCTCATATAAAACACTTGTCATTCAAAGCTCCTTCCATTGCACATCAGAGATTTAGTTTTCTATTTAGAGAAGATTTTCAAAGACTCAGCCTCGAGGGTCTCTCTGAAAGAAGGATGGGAAATTTCTACCAAGGCCCGAGCACGCTCTCCCAGGCTTTTACCCTGAAGAGAAGCTATTCCATACTCTGTTACCACATAATCGACATCGTGTCGCAGGGAACTCACAGCCGCATCCCGTTCGAGATGAGCTACGATCCGGGAAGTTTTTTCTTCCGGGGTGGTGGACAATAAAGCGATAATCGATCTCCCTCCTCTGGAGAGGCGAGCCCCTTGCACAAAATCTGATTGGCCACCAATCCCACTAACTTGGACTCCGCTCACGGTCTCAGCATTGACCTGTCCGGAGAGGTCCACCTGCAGGGCTCCGTTGATGGAATAAAAATGATTCAGTTGAGCCAGGATCGCAGCATTGTGGGTGTAAGAACTCGGATAGGACTCCACGTCGGGATTTCGCTCGACAAATCGGTAAAGTCGATCCGTACCGATCATTGTGGTACCAATAATTTTCCCGCGGTGGAGAACCTTTAGTGAATTATCAATGGCCCCTGACTCAACTAGGTCAACGATTTCATCGACCAGAAGTCCCGAGTGGATCCCCAAATGTTTCTTCCCTCTCAGCGATGCTAAGAAGGAGTGGGATATCTTGCCGATCCCAAACTGGATAGTAGCTCCGTCGGGAATCAAGCTAGCAATGTAGTTGCCAATCTTGCGGTCTGCTTCAGTGAGTGGCTCGGTATTGACTTGAGGAAGGGATCGATCCGTTTGAATCGCGTAGTGGATTTGGGATGGATACAAAAAAGTCTCCCCTTCTACCCATGGCATCTGTTGATTAATTTCACCGATGACCATCTTCGCAGCCTTGGCCATAGCAAAAGTGTGGTCTACAGAAACTCCGAGGCTCATGCTTCCATCCGGGCCAGGGGGGGAGACCGAAACTAAGGCCACATCCAAGGGAAGTATCTTTTCACTAAATAGAAGAGGGATCTCGGAATAGCGACATGGGATATAATCAGCCTTCCCCTCCCTCGCAGCTTCGACTAAGAAAGGATCCATCATAAATGTCTTCCATGTGAAATGCGTCCCTCGATCCGTTTTCCAAATGCGCTGAGAACTGAACTGAATCATCCCTATAAGCTGGGCACCTTTGAAACGGGTGCAAGCTTCTATCAGCGCTTCAATAAGGGTCTGGGGCTCACCGCATGCGTTCCCCAGACCTATCACCCCGTCCGGGGGAATCAAAGCGACAGCCTCTTCTGCTGTGACAATTTTCATTCTTACGTAGGGTATAAGCGAATATTCTAATAAAGGATGGCGCCCCCTACTAAAAGGGGTCGCGGGATCGACAGCGAAAATCCACCCTGTCTTGTCCTCTTTTCTCAGCAATGCTAGACTTGCGTGAATTATAAAGTTCGAATATCACCGACCTCTTGGAAATTTAGGACTTGGAGATCCTTCCCCTTTTCCTCTCCTTATTTTTTACAGATACGTGCTCCGGGACGACATCATTTGGGTCTTAAGATGCTTTAGGCGTCTCCTCCGTACAATTCCTTAATCTTGCTCCTGTCAGGTGAACCATCCTCAAGAACAGGGAAATCGGTTACAAATCTTACATATCGCGGTCTCTTGTACCGCGCTATCCGTTCGCCAACAAAATCGATCAATTCTTCCGGATCAAGGTTCTGTCCCTCTTTCAATTGACAAACAGCCTTGATCGCTTCCTTCCACTTGGGATCTGCTACTCCAAAAACCACCGTTCTTTCCACCGCAGGATGCTGGAGAATCACTTTTTCCACCTCGGCGGGATACACATTTTCTCCTCCGGGCTTAATCAGCTCTTTTTCTGCTTTGCGTCCGGAATACCAAAGGAAGCCTTCATCATCAAAATGGCCCAAGTCTCCGGTATGATGCCATCCATCTCTGAAGGTGTATTCAGTATCTTCGGGAAGGTTCCAATAACCCTTAAAGACCATGGGCCCTTTCACGGTAATCTCGCCCACCTGGCCAATGGGCACGGGACGATCATAATCATCCACGAGCTTTACTTCCGCGAGAGGCAGCGTCTTCCCTGCCGATCCGGGCTTGTCATTATAGGCACTAAGGGTAGCCACACAGGAGGTTTCAGCCTGACCATAAATGCAATAGTACGTGCCTCCAGTGATTTTTTGATACTTCTCAATTGTCTCAGTAGTTTCTAAACCAACCACAGCCTTCAGTGAACGGATATCCATCCCTGTTTTCTCATGTTGTTCTAATATTAAGGAGAGAATAGGAGAAAAGTTAATTATAAAAGAAACCCTTTTTTCCTGTATGAGCATCATGGCTGTTGCCGCATCGAATTTGCTCATATTGACATTCAAGGCTCCTGCGTGAAAACTTGATGTTGCCCCGAGGAGACCGCCCGCATGAAAAAGGGGAAGGAGATTCAGATGGACATCCTGAGAAGTGATATGGCAAAGATAATCAAAATGCATATCCGCGCACAGGATATTGCCATGGCTCAACAAAGCCCCCCTGGGCCTGCCCGCCACGGCCGCCGTATGGACAATAACAAAACCATCATCTGTGGATACCTCGGCTGGTTCAAAATCAGCTCGGTTATCAAGCAAAGTTCCAAAGCTTGAAAACCTGCCGTTTTCCAGCCCAAGACTGAAATATTTCTCCACAAACGGAAGCTTCTCCTTTATTCTCTCGGCAGTTTCCTGGAATTCTTGGTCCACAAACACCAGTTTGGGTTCGCAATCATTGAGATTGAACCTCACCTCATTAGCAGAAAGCCTCCAGTTGATGGGCGCCATGATAGCACCTAGGGCTGCCGCAGCACCGTAGAGCAGAAAATATTCAAGGCTGTTCTTCCCCCAAACGCCAATGCGGTCCCCCTTTTCGATCCCTGAGTATTGAAGACCCGCAGCCAGACGATCCACGTTTTCCTTGTACTGTGAAAAGGTCATCATCCGGTTATCATCAACTTCCAACCATGCGTCTCGATTCTTAAAAGACAATGCATTACGAATGATCACATCATAAAAAGTAAAATCATAAAGTCCCATTTAATATTCCTCACGAAACAGTCCTTTGCCGGTTATCAATCGCATCCCATCATAATGCGGCTCCCGAAGAAGCTCCTAACAGTGCCCGACGAATAATACACCGCAAATCATCCCGCACTATCTTCCCTGAAAAACAGGTTTCCGCTTCTCAGAAAAAGCTTTCATGGCTTCTGCGTGGTCTTCTGAGTCAAATATTCCGTTAAGTTCTCTCTCTTCCCAAAGCAACTGAGATTGAAGACTCATTTCTAATCCTTGATACAACCCCCTTTTGCTAAGGCGAACGGACAGAGGGGCTCCATTGGCTATCGTCTCGGCTAAATCATTGACAGTTTCTTGCAGCTTCTCTGATGGAACAGCGTCGTTCACTAAACCTATTTCCTTAGCTTCTCTGCCTGAAATAGTTCTTCCGGTGAATATCAATTCACAAGCCTTGGCTATACCTATGAGTCTAGGCAGTAAATAAGTTGATCCGGACTCTGGCACAATACCTAACCTAGAGACAAAGGGCATAGATATTTTCGCACCCTCGGCAGCAATTCTTATGTCGAAACTCAACGGGATCGTAGCGCCGCCACCAGCAGCGACTCCGTTTATTGCCGCAATCATGGGTATGGGCATCCTTCTGCACAGTAATACGAATTTGACTGCCCAGGCGACGAGATCCGTTTGTACCTTTTCTCCCCTCTTCCTCGCTTCCATAACACTGCCGAACCACGTGATATCGGCTCCAGTACAAAATGCCGATCCAGCACCAGTAAGGATCAAAACTCTCGCTTGATCATCCTGAGAAACATTTTCCATAGCATCCAACAATTCGTTGCTCATTTCCCCGTTGATTGCATTAAACTTATCAGGGCGATTGAGTGTTAGCGTATATATCCCGTCTCTTTTACCTAGAATAATCGTCGAATATCCTTTCATTCTTCTCTCCTCTATTTTTGTAACCAGATTTTTCCTGAGGGGTCCATCTTTTAAAGGTCTTTAATTTCATTTTTGGGCTTACATGCTGCATAGGACGCTTAGCAGCTCTTGTCTCTTCATCCGACCTCTTTTTTAGTGAATCGGAACTCGCCTCTTTGCCTCGATTAGAATCTTTAGATTAACGCTCTTGTGATCTAACGATTTGTTTAGACAGGCCATTGCTCAGAAATGGATGGAAAATACAGGAAAGGTTAACGGCCCTTCCATTTAGGCTTTCTCTTTTCTGCAAATGCCCTGGGGCCTTCCTGTGCATCCTCACTTTCGTAGACGGATTGATAAATCTCCATAGCCTTTTCAAACCCAGCCTTGAGTCCTAAATCCATGCCCCTCAGGAGAGACTCCTTTGCCGCCCTAACGGAGAGAGGCGCATTGTCCCTTATGCTTTCTGCTATACCAATCGCTGTGGGCATCAACTCTTCTCTTCCAACTAATCGGTTAATAAACCCCATTTGATACATCCTCTCAGCGGAAATAGCTTCCCCGGTCAAAGTCAACTCCATGATGATACCCAAAGGGAGCATCCATAGAAGGGGCATTGCCCACGGAGACCCTCTACCAACCTTTGCTTCCGTAATCGCAAAAGTGGTGTCCCGAATACAGACTCTAATATCCGAATTCAACGCAATCAAAAACCCGCCAGCAAAGACACTGCCATTGATGGCCGCAACGATAGGCTTATTCACCTTTCGCATCTTCTGCATGAACGGATCATCGACCAATTTGAGAACATTATCTTTTCCTTCCTTACGCAACCGCTCAACTTCTTTAAGATCCATACCAGCACAAAACGCCTTATCCCCTGCGCCTGTAACGATGACCGCTCTCACGTCATCGTCCTCATTTACTTTATCCCAATACTTCTCCAGCATGTTCCACATTTCGATGGTAAGTGCGTTTCTCTGCTCTGGTCTGTTCAAAGTAAGGTATGCGATACGATCTTTTTTCTCGAAGGTTAGCGTCTCAGGCATAGCGAAATAACCTCCTTAATCGAATAGGAGAAGAAAGCCTTCAACATAGCAACCAAACCCCGAAAAGACACTATCGCTTCAATATGGTGATGGAACTATTGAGGCCGATACCCATTGAATGTGCCAAGCCAACTTTGGCCCCGGGAACTTGCCTAGCTCCTGCCTCTCCACGAATTTGCCTGTGAATTTCTATGACTTGAGCCAGACCGGTAGCGCCCGCGGGATGGCTTCTCGCCATCAGTCCTCCGTCCGTATTTACGGGGA
This sequence comes from uncultured Syntrophaceae bacterium, assembly GCA_964390545.1. Classification (GTDB taxonomy): domain Bacteria; phylum Desulfobacterota; class BSN033; order BSN033; family UBA1163; genus CAYMJV01. Next base: position 53,297 of record CAYMJV010000003.1, on the reverse strand, counting down.
GCCTTCCCCCCAGGTCAAATGTTCCCTCCCTCAGCAAGCGAAAAGCCTCTCCCCTTTTACAGAAACCTAACTCCTCTATATCCCAAAGCTCTCCTGAGGACATCGCATCATAGGCTTGAACTACATCTATGTCATCCGGCCCTATGCCTGATAACTCGTAAGCCTGCTTTGCAGAAAATTCTATGATGTTTGTAGGCGGAATCCTAACGCTAGCAAATCCGTAGTCATGTCCGTATGTCCCGCTGGCCAAAACTGCTACAGCCACCGTCACAATTTTTTCTTTTGACTTTAATTTATCTTTACTACAAAGAATAACGGCAGCCGCTCCATCGCCAAGGGGACAGGCATTCAAGAAGCGAAGAGGTTTTGCAATCATACGTGACGAAAGAACTTCTTCAATAGTGACAGGTTGCTGAAATCGCGCATACGGGTTGAGTACCCCGTTTTTTCGGTTTTTCACTGTTACTCTGGCGAAATCTTCTATTGTAGCTCCTGTATCCTCCATGTACCTTACGGTTTCAAGAGCATACATGGCGGGCATCACATTGAATCCCATTAATTTTTCCCAAATGTTCCACCCCTCAGATGGCAAAAGACCCTTAGGCACCTTTTCAACACCACTCGCAAGAACTACATCATAAACTCCGTGAGCAATCATGAGATAAGCAAGTCGAAGAGCTGACTGCCCACTGGAGCAGGCATTTTCTACATTGACAATGGGTATTCCCGTCATCCCAATTCTCTTAGTTGCCATGTGTCCGGTGGCAGATCCACCATTGACATTGCCGTTAAATACCGCCTGAATTTGCTTCCAGTCCATGTCAGCATCATCTAAAGCGTTGAGGATTGCCTCACCTCCCAGTTCATAATACTGTTTTTCAGGACGCCCCTTCAATCCATCATAAAGATCAAACCGGCATAGACCAACACCGGCAATTGCCACATCCCTCATTGGTTCTTACCTTCTAAAGATGCATGTATAGGTCTGAATTTGTAAGTGATAATTTCGTCGCCCTCGTCATTTTCAAACAACCTTTCGATCACGATCTCTACTTCCATCCCTACCTTGAGGTCATTCAGGTTGCATCCTGTGAAAAGAGATCTCAATCTCACACCCTCCGGCAGCTCAATGAACCCTAAAGCGTATGGAACCTCACCCTTATAGTAGGCAGGTGGTTTTTGCTCCACGATGGTGTAGTTATAGATTTTGCCTTTTGAACTAAGTTTCATCTCCACTAGGTTCCTCGACTGGCAATGTGTGCAGATTCCGTTATTCCTTCTGGGAAAGAAGATTTCACCGCAGTCACGGCACTTGTGCCCAAGTAATTGTGGCCGCTCACCAGGGCTTGATGGCTCTGCCCAGAATCCTTCTTGCACAGGAATTCTTTTCCGGCTACTGCTCAAAATCTTCTCCTCTTCCTGGCTCATATCATGATCGGTCTTTTGACCGCTCCGGTGTGCCAGAATAGAGAGTGCTTCATTAGTCTTTAGATGGACCTTAAACCATCAGACCCTTTACCTATTGGGATCCAACTGGATCTGACGCATGCGTGTACATGAAGTAGTTTAGTCATTTTCCTTTAAAGCCAGGTTTCCTTTTTTCGAGAAACGCAAGTGCCCCTTCTTTCTGATCCTCAGTTCCGTACAGGAAACTCCCCAAGTCTGCCTCAAGGATCAATCCATTATCCAGGGTCATATTCATCCCTCTCCCTATAACCTCCTTTGCAGCTCTAAGGGCCAGGGGGGCTTTTTCACAAAGAACTTGAGCTATTTCCTCAGCCTTAATCATATGCTCCCCCGAAGGGACCACGAGATTAATCAAGCCAATATTATTAGCCTCTTTTGCCGTGATCAATCTACCTGTAAAGATGAGTTCCTTCGCAATACCCATTCCCACCAGCCTCGGAAGACGCTGAGTTCCACCCCCACCTGGTAGAATCCCTAGATTTATTTCGGGCTGTCCGATTGTAGACTTTTCTGTTGCAATTCGAATATCACAGCACATCGCCAACTCTAAACCCCCACCAAGACAGAGTCCATCTATCGCACAGATCACAGGTCTATCAAATCTCTCTATGTTCAAAAAAAGTTGGCGCGATCTCCTGAATCTCACTCTTGCCTTCTCTGGATTGAGACCTGGAAGCTCCTTGATATCTGCACCTGCAACAAACGCCTTCCCCCCAGCTCCAGTGAGGATCACCACTTTGACCTCTTCTATCCTGGCATTGAGTTCTTCAAACACAGTTTCTAAAACATTCTTTACCTGTCCGCTTAAAGCATTCATCGGTGGATTGTCGATCGTTACCACTGCAATCCCACTACTCAATCGATACGTTACCGGTTCTCCCACAGCACTTCCTCCCCCTTCCTATGCCGGCCCAATACGATTTCCTTTATCATCATACCGATACCACCCTATTCCCACCTTTTTCCCCAGATGCCCAGCCTTAACCTTTCTCCTCAACAGCATCGGTGGAAAGAACTTTGGATCCTTGGTCTCGTTGTAAATGTTCATGTAAGCGTTCAAAGATACATCTAAGCCCGTAAGATCACCCGTTTCAAATGGCCCCATCGCTCTCCCGAGTCCTAACCTTACCCCTTTGTCAATCTCCTCAACGGTACCGACTCCCTGCTCTACCAGTTTTATGATTTCAATATTGCCAGCTGCATTGAGCCTGCTAAAAAGAAAACCTGCCACATCCTTATTGCAGGTGATAGGCTCTCTGCCAATGGATTGACACAGCTCCTTGGTCGCTTGCATTGTCTCATCAGATGTACATAAGCCACGGATGACCTCCACTACAGGCATCATGGGCACAGGACTGAAGAAATGCGTTCCTATCACCCTTTCCGCTCGTTTTGTGGCTGCGGCTATTTCGGTTATGGGAATCGCTGAGGTATTCGTAGCCAGGATAGTATGGGATGGACAGATTTCATCCAACTTTGAAAACACTTCATGTTTGACCTTAAGGTCTTCAAACACGGCCTCGAATACAAAGTCCGCGTCCTTTGCGTCAGCCATATCCGTGCTGGTTGCAATCCTTCCCATAACCTCATCGACCGTACCCTTCACTTTTCCTTTTTCAACAAACTTGTTCACCGACCATCGAATGGCATCGAGCCCTTTTTTTACAGCGGTATCTGTCACATCCTCCATGACTACCGAATACCCCGCCTGGCCGCAAACTTGTGTTATTCCACTTCCCATTAAGCCAGCTCCCACTACAAATATCTTCTTAATTTTCATAACTTTTTCCCTTTAGTTCTGTGAGGAGATGAGAATCCTTTCCCCCTCTGATACCCGAAGAGCACTCCCTTCGCCCAATGGATCTCGAAGTTTTGTTAAAGGCACAAATGAATCATGACATTACGACAGCCAGCGTTTCCGCCTTTTGTAATGCTTTACGTCCTTATAGCTCTTGCGAGTTCCAATTTTACTCAGGCCTAGATAGAACTCCTTGATGTCTTCATTTTCCTTGAGCTTCTCAGCTGGCCCATCCATCACGATACGGCCGTTTTCCATTACGTAGGAATAACTCGCGATTTGTAGAGCCGCCAAAGCATTTTGTTCCACAAGCAGTATGGTTATGTTTCTCTCTTCATTCATCTGCTTGATATTTTGAAAGATGGCTTGCATGACAAGAGGTGCAAGGCCAAGTGAAGGTTCATCCAGAAGCATTATTTTGGGATTTGACAAGAGAGCCCTTCCAATAGAGAGCATCTGGAGCTCTCCTCCAGATAGAAAACCGCTTGTGCGATCTCTCATACGAAGTAGCGGAGGGAAGAGACTATAGACCCTTTCAAGACCCTTCTGGAGTTCTCTCTCACCTCCACTCCCTAAAAACCCCACACGCATGTTTTCCTCCACGGTGAGATGACCAAATAGCCGCCTTCCTTCAAGCACCTGGATTATACCCATCCTTGCAATTTCATAAGGCAATTTATCCTCAATCCTCTCACCTAAAAAGGTTATATAGCCATCGGTCACTTGACCTGCCTGGCCCTTGAGAAGGCCGGATATTGCCTTTAGGGTGGTGGTTTTCCCTGCGCCGTTGGCTCCTAACAAAGAAACTATCTGCTTCTCTTTCACCTGCAGATAGACTCCTTTCAGAACCTGAATCACATTATGATAAAATACCTCTATTTGATTAACCTCTAAGATAGCACTCACCCCCTAAATTAGTGTCTGGATTGAAACGATGTTCCTTTTGTAGATGCAAACCTCCTCAAAATTCTTGCCCCAAATATCTTGAATTCTTCAAGGTGGACGAAGCAATCCCATTTTGGGTGAGATCGCCTCGTCGCCTTGATGTCTTTACAATGACGTTCTCGTAGCATTGATGGTTGCAACGAAGCGCCACTTCCCTCTTGGCCTACCCCGCCTCATTGTTGCAAACATGTCATACAGTCCTAAAAAGCCTCCGTCTGGAGATTAACGATATTCGGCCGGTGTAAGATCCGGGAGGTCAACAAGGACTCCGGAACCGACTACATTGACGAACTTACCCTTTTGAACCTTCATGATGCCTCCCGTTAAGGGAAACCGCTGCTTTTCTCTGTATGTAATTTTAACAATCCCATTAAGGGGTTCCCAGTTGGTAAGCTGATTAAGCTCTTTTTTAAGAACTTGAAAATCCAGTTTATCCCAGCCAACCTTGTTGACAGCATCTGTCATTATTTTATGGAACAACAGAATGTTCTGCCAAGAGGATATAGCCAGAGCCGTTTGTTCTGCCTCGGTACGTTTATTTTTCCTCATGTAGGAGAGCACCTTCTGCATCCCAGGGTGATTCACATCATCGTAAGATTGACAATGCACAACGACAATGCACCCCTCGAATAGTTCTGGATTGAGTCGCACCGTTCCCCAATCGCCGCCCTCACTGTTTAATAACTTGATATCCATGCCCAGCTCCTTCGCAGCCTTCATAATGGAGATAGGGCCTTGGCCTGTACTTGCAGTAATCAAGAGATCTGGATTTTTTGCCCTGATGCGAACCATTTGGGTGGTAAGATCTATGTCCCGCATGCCAAACAGCTCCTTGGCTACAATGTCCACTCCGATTTTCTTGCAGTAATCGTCAAACTCTGGCACCAGGATGCACCGTCCATAAGATGTGTCCCAAGTAACGATAGCCGCCCGAACGTTGCGCTGTTCTTTGAAGTTGTCCTTGAAGTACTTCAATCCTGCAGCCGTCATGTTGACATATAAAGCATACATGGAATACGCGTTGCCCAAGGGATAAACGCTACCGAAAGTACCGCCGACCAAACCGATCACGTTATCGGTTACAAATTTATCCCTGATCGCCTCGGCCAATGGAGAAAAGACCGAATAAACAAAATAAGGCTTGGGTTTCAAGCGAATGATTTCCTCATACTGTTGTACTCCTGTAGCCACAACACCACCCATATCCCGAATGACGGGATTGATTTTTACCCCGTGGACACCTCCAAGTTCAGTATTCACATAACTACAGGCATCCTCAAGGGCCGGCACGGCGGGGCCTACGATTTGGATGTAGGGCCCGGAAATGGCGCCAATCATAGGAAAATTGAGAACTTCAGGTTTTTGGGCTGGACACTCGGAAGAGAATCCAAGGATCAGCCCTAAGCTGACGGATATCGAGATAGCCACAATCCTCTTCAACCACCTATTGCTTTGATTCCTCATTTGACCCTCCTTTACTAAAAGCTAATTTCCCAAGATTAAGATGATAACGAAACCTCTTGGATTCACCCGTACCTGCTTAGCCAACGACGCTTTGTGAGGCACCCCCTTTCTTTGATGAGCTTTCTGATCAATGCTCATTGACCCACGGCCTCTCATTCAGCTCGACAATCAAGCTGACCATTAAGTTTTCACACCCCAGGAGAAAAAGGCCAACTCCTGTACCAGTTTTTGATAATCTCCCACCGATGGCTCATGCCGCGCGGCTCGTAAATGAGAAACAGCAGGATGATCAGGCCAAAGAGCAAGGGATGCAATCCCTTTTCTACGGAAGCCGCAAAGACAGTTGGGAAAAAACCGCTGACCGTCGGTGCCCAAATAATGATAAAAAGATATAATAACCTGATAAAGATGACACCAAATACAGCCCCGGGTACAGAACCCAGTCCTCCCACAATGATCATGCCCAGATACCAGACAGACTCCTCCAGCGTAAAGATGTCTACATTAACCGAACCCATCCAAATCGTCCAAAGCCCCCCGGCCAAGCCAGCCAAAAGCGAGCAGATAAAAAAGGAGAGGAGTTTGTACCGAAAAATTTCCAAGCCCATGACCTCAGCCGCGAGATCGTTATCTCGAATGGCTATAAAGGCGCGCCCGATTTTGCATCTGGCCAAGTTGCGCACCAAATAGATAACAACCACAGTGAAAAACATGATCACATAATATACCCTTGACTGGGAAGAAAGAGAGAGGCCGAGCAAGCTGGCAGGTTTTATGGTAATTGTGTTGGTGCCGCCGGTGATGTCGGGCCGGATATGTATGATCATCCAAGGGACAAGAAACTGAGCGGCCAGGGTGGCCATAGCCAGGTAAAAGCCCTTGATGCGGAGGGAGGGGAGGCCAAAGAAAACACCCATGAGGCCAGTGAAGAACATTGCAAAAGGAAGGGCAAGCCAGAAAGGAAACCCCAAGTGGTTCATCAACATCATCTGGGTAAATGCTCCAACTCCCATAAAGGCTGCCTGTCCCAAGGAGATCTGCCCGGTCATACCCGTGAGCACATTGAGCCCTTGAGCACTGATGATGGAAATGCCTATCAGATTGACCGTAACGATAACCCTGCCACTTGCAAATTCCGGTACCAGTGCCAAAGCAACTAAGCTAGCGATCGTAATGATCCACTGGGCAGGAGTCCTGACAATGCTGATATTCTTTTCATAGGTATCATCAAAGGTTCCGCAAGGTCGCCACATGGTTAGATCCTCTCCACACGCTTTAATCCAAACAGGCCTGTCGGCCTTAAGATAAGAACCAGCAGAAGGATCACATAGGGTGAGATCTCTCCCAGGCTTGGATCAATCAATCCTCCCACGAGGTTTTCTATGATGCCGGTGATGAGCCCGGCTACAATAGCTCCTGAAATTGATTCCACACCACCGAAGAGGACAGCGGGAAAGGCCTTGAGTGCAATCGGAGGCGTAAGAACGGCTGATAAGCCAATCCGATTGCCTAGCAGGACGCCTCCCAGGGCGCCCAGAACTGCGGCAAAAATCCAGGTCAAAGCAAAAATGCGAGTGATATTCACCCCGCAGGCCATAGAAAGTTCATGGTCCTCGGAGACGCTTCGCATTCTCAATCCGGTTCTTGTTTTGAGGAAGAAGTAGGCCAAGACAATAAACGCTATCATCGCTATGATAAAACCCCACATCATCTCTTGGGGCATAACGATATCCCTCACAATAAAAGGCTTTCGAGGTAGCAGCGGCTCTGGAAACGATAGGGAATAACCGGTCCAGAGCATAAGCATCAGGCCTCTTAAAATGCAGGATAAAGCAAGAGTGGCCATGATAATGGTTAGAATCGATTGACTTAGCAAAGGCCGGAGGACCAGCCGTTCCACCAGAGACCCAGTGATAACCGCCATGATAAGAGTCCCAAGGGCAGACAGCCATAAAGGAAAATGGAACAAGACAAAAAACGTGTAACAGAAGAAGCCCCCAAGAGCCAACAGCTCTCCCACAGCAAAGTTAAAGATCCGCGTGGCTTTATAAACAAGGACAATGCCCACAGCGATGAGGGCATAAATGCCCCCAACCAGAAGACCTGTTGTGAAAAATTGCAGAGTAAGCATACTGCCCTTTCCCTAGACGGTGTTTACTGTGACCCTAATCTTGGTCGTACCAGTCCGGCCGTCCCGATAGGTGATCTGTGTCATAACCTCTAATTGCTCTTTTTCGCCGAAAATAGCGTCAATCATCTCCTTGAAGCGTTCTTCTGCTAAAGTCCGCCGAATCTTTCGTGTACGCGTCATCTCCCCCTCGTCCGGATCAAACTCCTTGTGGAGATTGATAAATTTTCTGATACGGGAAAACTCTGGGAGTTTTTCATTGATTCTTGATATCTCCTTTCGAATCAGTTCTATGACCTCTGGTTTCTGAGAGAGGTCAGCGAATGTGGTATAAGGGATGTGCTTCGATTCGGCCCACTGACTTACGGTGTCCAGATCAATATTGACCAGCGCCCCGATGAGGGTCTCAGTCTCTCGTGCCAAAACCATCGCATCTTTGATAGATACAGAGAAGCGAAGCTGGGTCTCGCAGTACTGGGGAGAAAACCGCTGCCCTCCAGCTAAGTTCGATAGGTCCGTCATCCGGTCCATAACAACAAGGTGACCGTCCTTGTCCAAATAGCCAAAGTCCCCGGTATAATACCAGCCGTCCTTTACCTGTTGTGCTGATTTCTGCTCATCCTTGAAATAACCCGAAAACATGTTGGGGGTGGACACCATGATCTCCCCCTCGTCAGAAAGCTTGATATCAACCTGGGGTAATGGAGGGCCGCATGTCTCGGGTTTAATCTTCTTATCCAGGTGGCCGGTTATTATTCCCACCTCAGAGCCCCCGTACATCTGTTTAATATTTACGCCGATTGCATGAAAATACTTAATCAGGCTCGGGCTTACAGCCGAGCCTGCGGTAAAAGCGATCCGGGTCTTACGTAAGCCAAGGCGGTCGCGCAAAGGTCTAAGAACAGATAGATCAGCCAGAAAACCGAGGACAGAAAACAAAGGGCCGGGTTTCCTGCCGAACATAGAGAAATCGGCCATCCGTTCACCAATTCTTACTGCGGCCCTATAAAACAGGCGGTTAAGCCATGATGAAGCCTCGATTTTAGCCTGAATCATTCGAAAAATATTCTCCCATAGGCGTGGGCCGAAAAGGACAACTTGAGGCCCAATCTCGCGAATGTTCTCCTGAACTGTTTCCGATTCCTCGGGGAAATTGGCTCGCAGACAAAAGATCAGGGAGCAGGCCACCCCGAATACTTGCTCCGCGCTCCATGCCGGGGGCATAAACGATACATAGTCCTCATTTTCCTTATAGGCGGTTACGGCATGGAACGACCTAGCCATACCAATTAAAGCCTTGTGCTTTACCACAGCCGCCTTCGGTTGGCCCGTTGTTCCGGAAGTGTAGAAAAAGACGGCCGTGTCCTCCCCCTTGGTCTTCGTAACACAGCCTTCGAATGAACCAGGACGATCTCTCTCCACAGCTTTGCCCATCTCAAGCATCTGATCCATGTTAATGAGAATGGGGTCAGAATAACTCCAGAGACCTTTCGGATCCCAATAGATCACCTTTTGCACCGTCGGTATCTTTTCCTTGATCACAAGAACCTTATCCACCTGTTCCTGGTCTTGACACACGATGAAACGGGATTCCGACTGATTCACAAAATACTCAACCTCAGGGGGCGTGCAGTCAGCAAAAACACCGACAAACACGCCTCCGGCCGCTTGCACTGCCAACTCAAACCAGTAAGCATGGGGTTTATTTTCAGCAATGACAGACACGCATTCACCGGGTTTGAGCCCCATAGAAACAAATGCCAGACAGAGATGTTTGACAAGCTCATAGTAATCTGCCCAGGAATAACTCTGCCAAATCCCCATATCCTTTTCACGAATCGCCACCTGGCTTGAACCATGCTTGCGATAGTTTTTGAGAAGGAGCTTGGGAAGTGTGTCTTCATTTTCTGCTAAATGCGGCGCATCGATCACTTTTTCCTTGACCCTCCCTAAGTATCCGGCGATTATCTGCCCAGATAAGCCTGGATCACTTTTTCATTCCTCTTGATTTCCGCGGGGATTCCTTCAGCAATCTTGTTTCCAAAATCTAACACAACGACCCTGTCGGCAATGTCCATCACAACACCCATGTCATGCTCAACAATAACGATGGGAATATGTCTTAGTTCCTGAATATCGAGTATAAAACGGGCCATATCCTCTTTTTCTTCCACGTTCATACCAGCCATGGGTTCATCTAACAATAGGACTTTGGGTTCAAGGGCCAGAGCCCTTCCAAGGTCAACTCGTTTCCTGAGGCCAAAGGGGAGACTTCCAACCACCTGATAGCGAACCTCTCTTATCTCTAATAGATCAGTAATTTCTTCCACGACATGGCGATTTCGAATTTCTTCGCGACGGGCTCTCCCAAAAAACAAACACCCGGCCATCGGACCATATTTGAGGTAATGATGTCGGGCGGCCATCAGGTTATCGAGAGCAGTGAGGCCTGTATAAAGCTCAATATTTTGAAAGGTTCTCGATATTCCAAACCTGGCCCGCTTGCTTGGCGAAAAGCGAGTGATCTCCTGGTCGCTCAAGAAGATCCTCCCTCTGTTCGGAGAATAGAAACCGTTAATGCAGTTTAAGACGCAAGTTTTTCCAGCACCATTGGGCCCTATGAGAGCCAGTATCTCCTCTCCGTAAACCTCGAAGGACACATCCAACAGCGCCCGGACCGAGCCGAAATCAAGTGATATGTTTTCTATCTTTAGTATTGAACTGTTGACTCCCATCTGAATCCGCCCCCGAAGTTTTGTACTCCTGACTTAGGCCTTCCTCGATCGATTGTCTTCGCCGTCTCTAATATCCAATAGAAACCTTGAGTGAAAACGATTCCAGGATATCCTTCAAGTGATTGAGCGCCTCCTCCTTCAACGGGGATAACTCGTCCGTCAGGTAATTTCTGCCCAAGGCCTCATACTTGCTTCGACCCCACTCGTGGTAACCTAAGAGACTAACCTTTTCGATAGACATCCTTGACAGAAATCTAGCCAAATTGCTCATGTGCTGCTCTGAATCATTGCTGTTAGGAATAACGGGAACTCTTATCCATATTCTTTTCTTTTTTCTAACGGTACGCTCGAGATTTTCAATAATAAGCTCATTGCGGACGCCCGTTTCAGAAACATGTTGCATCGGATCTAAATGTTTAATATCGTAGAGGACAACGTCCGTGTAATCTAAAATCTTATCCAAGATCTCCCACTTGGCAAAACCACACGTGTCTAAAGCAGTATGTAGCGACCTCTTCTTACATCCCTGCAACAAAGCGAGAGTAAATTCCGGCTGGAAAAGGGGCTCACCACCGGATAGGGTTACGCCACCCCCTGAATTTCGGTAAAACAATTCATCTTTGCCAACCTCTTCCACAACTTCTTGCACGGTCTTCCTACCTCCTGCGCGGCTTAAGGCGTGTGTGAGACAAATATCCACACACTTCATGCACCGATCACAGCGCCCCCTATCTATCTCTATACCCCCATTGTTCAAAATAATAGCGTCCGGTGGACAGGTCTTTACGCATTTCCCGCATCCATCACACTTGGACTTCCTGAGGAAAATCTCAGTGCGTAAATCCTGCGATTCTGGGTTAGCACACCATTTACATCTTAACGGGCACCCTTTCAGAAAGATCGTTGTTCTGATTCCAGGGCCGTCATGGATACTGTACCTTTGAATATCAAATACGATTCCGTCCAAGTCGTTACACCAGAATGATTCTCGCTTATTCAAACAGTAATGCATCTCCTCTTTGTCATAAACATTGCGGGGTCCTGGAAATAATCTGATCTTGCAGCCCTTTGTTGAGGTCCACAAAGTAAGCAGAGTAGCCACAGACCCTGACCATCAAGTCGCTGTATTTCTCAGGATGTTTTTGGGCGTCTATGAGAGTTTCCCTGCTAACGACACTGAATTGGATGTGATGAATCCCTAAATCATTCCATGTGTCAAGGTATTGAGCAAAGAGCTCCGCATTGTGGCCTACAAGATACTGGGGCATGAAGGTCTGGTTAAAGAGGTGATTCCAGGTTACCAATGGGTCGACCTTTGAAACCGACTTTAACACCGCTGTCGGCCCCTTATGGTCTCTGCTACCCATAGGAGAAATACTTCCATCATGGAAAGGTTCTCTCGCCTTCCTTCCGTCGGGCGTAGCAGGGCAGGTGGCCCCATGAAGGTAAAAGGCTGACGCTACCGTCCCATCCGTAATGTAGTGACTTCCGAAAATTGTCTTAAACTTCGTCGTCTCCTTGGCAATTCTTTTTCCCATCTCTCGTGATAGGAGGTCAACAGAGTCATCATCGTTGCCAAATTTTGGTGCCTCAAGGCACATCTGCCTCAGCTCTTCATAACCTTCCCAATTCTTCTTCAAGGCCTGGATGAGCTCAGACAGGGTAGCCTTCTTATTCTCAAAGACGACTTTCTTGATAGCAGCGAGGGAGTCGGCAAGATTGTTGAGACCTATGATATAGACCTCTCGATAGCCTTGCCAATGTTGCCATTCTCTGAAATCCTGGGCCTTCTCAATAGAATCGTCCAGTAAGGCTGAGAGGAATGGCCTGGGCACATATTCTCGATACAAAGCCTCACCTATGTTTGACATAATAGCCCACGCGTGCATAATCCACTTATAATTTTCTATCGTGGCATCCATAAGCTGTTCGATCGAGCTAATTTTCTCCAGGTCTGGGACTGGATTTCCAACCGGTCTTTTCCAAAAACCGGGCAATACATCAAGTCCTAACGCCGCTGTCAGACATAAAGGAACAGGTATGTACGTGGGTGAAATCCGAGTAAGGTTTTTCCCCGGTATGGTCGGGATCATGCAAGTCAAGATGGAATAATTTTTGGCTTCTTCAATAGGAATCCCGAGACCAGCCAATCTCAAGATGTTTACCTTATCATTGAAAAGGGCGGGCTGAGGCATGCCACTGGCCCAGCACTCGATGCTCTTGTCAATCAGTTTCTTTGGCATCTTGTCGTGCCATCTTAGAGCCAACGGAGGAGTTATCGTTCTAACGGTTTTCATGGCATCCATAACGATCAGGCTCATCTCACCAGAAACATCGTCACCATTGGCATCCATTCCACCAATGGTCATCGTTTGGAACCCTAAGGCACCTCCACCTGTACCCGACCATATGGGTGGATGCAAGAAACCTGTTTCCTGAGATTTTACAAATACACACTCAACCAGCTCTTGAGCATCTTCCCTGGTTATTCTGCCCTCCTTTAAATCCTTCTCATAGAAGGGGTTCATGCAAACATCAAACCTTATCCCATCTCCCACGCAAGGAAGCTCAATGTAATTGACAATAAGGTGGATGAACCAATAGCATTGTATTGCCTCACGGAGTGTGCGTGCTGGATTCTTTGGCACCCATTCACAATTCTCTGCGATGATCCTCAATTCGCCTTTTCTCTTGGGGTCTCTCTCTTTTTCAGACATTTCCCTTGCTAATTTTGCAAATCTCTTCCCCCAGTTAATTGCCGCATTCAAAACGATGATCGTGGAGTCCAAGAAATCCTTTTTTTTCACATACTCTACCTCGGATATAGTTTGATCCCACAATTCCTTTACCAGTCTCTCTTTCCTGTTCAAAGCTTCTTCAATTAACCCCTTTAAACCTTTGTGGAGAATCTTTTCGTAGTTTGGCGTTTGATACTCAAAGCCAAACATAAAAGTCACATCAAGCAAATCTGCAGGAAGGTATCTATTGAAAATGTGATGGACTGCATACTTCTCCCAATAACTGTCTATTTCCTTAAGTTCCTTCTTCTCCTCATCGTTCAGCAAGTCGGAATAAACCATACCGGACCCTGTCTCTCTTTCAACCCATTTATATTGAAGCTCAGGATAGTGGGCACAAGAGTCCGGCCCTGAGGCGAAGCAGCCAACAATCAATTCACCTGGGCGAATATAGAGCGTCATATGCTCTAAAATGTATGCTAAGGCCTTTGCCCTTCTTAGCACCATAGGCTCCCCTTCAGTCTGCTTATAGGATTCTGTCAGCAACCTCGCTCTCTCAAGTTCATAGACCCACTTCATTCCTGGTCTATTCGCCCTTATATCGTCGGCAATAAATTTTTGAGCAATCTGAGTTGACTTAATAGGCGTACTTAGCATAAGGTCTCTTGTTCTTTGAGTCATGTCATCCTCCTTTCTGATTTCTCACTTCCTCTTTATCACATTCCTGCGGAAAGGGATTTCCAAAAACCATTCCATCGTCCATTGATTGTCAATCGATCCCTACAATAATAGCGCTGGCCACCTGCGGGGCCCCACCCAGGTTATGGGCCAATCCCAATGCAGCGTCCTTGATCTGCCTTTTGCTTTCGACCTTCCCCTGCATCTGCTTATAGAGCTCATAAACCATCCTGACGCCGGTTGCGCCAACAGGATGGCCACAAGACTTCAAACCTCCGCTGGCATTAACAGGCAGGTCACCTGTCAGTTCAAAAACCCCTGAGTCGACGCAATCTTTAACTTCTTCTTTCTCACACAGGCCAAGATCACAATAAGTAACCAGTTCAGTTATCGTAAAACAATCATGAAGTTCAACCAGGTCCAGCTCTTTTCTGGGATGGGTTATACCGGCCTGTCGGTATGCATCCTCCGCAGCTCGGGCTGTAGCAGGCCAGCTCGAAAAATCGTGTTTTGGCCTATAACCAGGATAGAGAGGATCAACCATTACAGAAAGTCCTTTGATATTTATGTAATCTTCCCGAAAGCTTCTGGCCATTTCCCTGCTGACCAGTATGGCGGCAGCGGCACCATCTGTGGTAGGACAACAGTCAAAGACCCCCAGAGGCCAGGCAATGATCGGCGCCTTCATTACGTCCTCCAGTGTGATCGCTTTCTGGAAATGGGCTTTTGGATTCATTGATCCGTTATAGTGATTCTTGACGGCAATCTTGGCCAATGTCTCCTTAGTCACTCCATACTTCTCAAAAAAGGTGACCCATGGAACGCCGAAAAGTCCAGGCGGCGTTGCACCCAATCCAATCACGGGGTCCACCATGCTGACAAAAGGAAGTCCACGGGCGCCTGTATCTTTCAGTTTCTCATACCCCAAGGCTAGGACGATATCATACATGCCACAGGCCACGGCGAATGCCGCATTTCTTATTGCCTCCTGTCCCGTAGCACAGTAATTCTCCACTCTTGTGATCGGGATCCGATCAAGCTTCAAAGGATTTGCCAGAGTCGCACCGGAAGCACCGGAAGAGGTTACCCCAACCCAGGCTGCTTGGATATCCTTAGGATCAATGCCGGCATCTTCAAAGGCCTCATAGGCAGCATCAATGATCATATCATCAGCGCTCATCTCCCAGTTCTCACCAAATTTGGTGCATCCCATGCCAACGATAGAGACCTTATCCTTAATGTTTCCAGCAGGCATTGAACCCACCTCCTATTGATCCAAGGGCTTGGCCTTCCACCCGTAGTGGAAGAATCCCCCACGATCGTGAAGCATCCTAAAAACCATTTGGACCGACATCTCGCTTTTCACTTTATCAGGGTTTACATCTGTCATCATCATGTACACCCTACATCCTCCTTCAAGCTCTACCACTGCTTGGACATGGGGCGGGACGGTCGATGGAAAAAGATAATCCTTCGTGTACGTAATCACGTGACCTTTTCTGCGAGCCAGTTTTATTTCCTCGAACCTATCTTTGCTCTTACATTCGTAGCATATTCTGTGTCTGGGATACTGCTCGGTACCACAGTTCAAACACTTGCTTCCATGGAACCTCGTGAAATAGTTCCTTTCTCTCCACATATAAGGCACCGAGGATGGATAGCTCGGTCTTCTCGCAGCTTCCGTTGTCATGAGGTTTCTAAACTTCAGATACTCCTCATACTTATTCAAAAGCATCTTGGATGCCACACAGTCTGCAATGGTATGCTTCCCTTTTTCTCTTATTTTCTCCGTCACAGAAAAAACCAAGGCTTGGGCTCCATCACCGAAACCTACCAAAAGTATTTTATCGTTCGGCTTTGCTTCTTCTAAACACGCAGTCAACAGGAGTAGCGGCTGGGCTGTACCCGTATCCCCCACCGTGCTGAATAGAGGATCCTGGATTTGCGTCTTGAGATCAAAACCAAGGCTTTTACCCACTTCCCGAAGCGATCTCATATCGGGAGCAGGAATGACGGCCTTCTGGAAATCCAAAGGAGATAGTCCATATTTTTGTAACAGACCCCTTACCGCTCTGGTCACGTTTTTATGGTATCCCTCTGTTTTAATAAACCTGTCCTCCCATGATTTGACAAACTTGTCCTCAGCGGTTCGCCACACATCAATGAAATCATCACTAACGGAATACTCTGCCTCAAATCTTGCAATGAGGTTGTCCGACCCAACCAAAACCGCTGCCGCACCGTCTCCATAGGACTGCTCGAGCTCCGATCCCCCAGGAACCAATCGGCAGTCGGACGCAGCAACTAAGATGTTAGAAGCAGATCCGCTCTTCACCCTGTCCATGGCTAAGCTCAACGCCGACACACTTGCCCTCGGGGAACTCAGCAAATCAGACGTTAGGATATCTTCTTTCAAATCTGCCCCCGTGGCCACAGTACTTGCAGATTCCTTCTGATGATAGGGTGGCGTGGTACTTGCAAAAAAAAGGGCATCTATCTCTCCGACATCTGCATCGGTGATCGTATCTCTAACTGCCTGAACAGACATCGTGATGGTATCTTCGTCAAAATTTGCCACAGACCTTTCCCCACCTAGAGAAGAGATCCCCATGGCTCTCGAAATCTCGCCTCTACTCAGCCTGTAGGTGGGAATATACGCTCCACAAGATTTTATTCCTGTCATATGGAATCCCCTTCTGAGCTACAATCTACATTGATGACAACATGGGACCGTGTCATTTGTTTCTAAAACTCCTCTTCCTCATCCTTTCCTAGCAAGTAGTTTTTAAGAAAGCCGGTGTTGAATTCACCCTGCCGGAACTGGGGATCATCCATGATTCTTAGGTAAAGGGGTATGGTGGTTTTGATAGGGCTTATCTTGAGTTCGCCGAGTGCCCTTTTCATGATTTGGATTGCGCGGTCTCGCGTTAGATCAAAGGCAATGAGTTTGGCGATCAGAGAATCATAATAGACAGGTATTTCATAACCCTGATACAGATGAGTATCCAACCTCACTCCAAACCCCCCGGGCGCCTGATATTCCTCAACAGTCCCCGGAGAGGGGGCGAAGTTCCTATCAGGATCTTCTGCATTGATCCTGCATTCTATAGCCCATCCCCTTCTGATCAAATCATCGAAGGAATACTCCAGTTGACCTCCTGAGGAGAGCCTGATCTGCTCCTTGACAAGGTCCACACCCGTCACAAGTTCTGTCACTGGATGCTCAACTTGAATTCTCGCATTGATTTCCATAAAATAGAAACGGCCTGCTTTATCCACGAGAAATTCCATCGTGCCAGCGTTAAGATACTTCACCGCCTTTGCCGCAGCGATCGCCGCGTCGCCCATGGCCTTTCGCATTTCGGGCGTCAGCAGGGGAGAAGGACATTCTTCAATCAGCTTCTGGTACCGCCGCTGGATGCTGCACTCGCGCTCGCCCAAGTGGATCACATTCCCCGACGCATCAGCCAACACCTGAAATTCGATATGCCGCGGTTCAACAACATATTTCTCAATATAGAGTTCACCATTCCCAAACGCAGCACGTGCTTCCATTTTGGCCACGGGGAATTCCTCCATCAGGGCTTCCTCGTTGTCACAGATCCTTATTCCGCATCCGCCGCCTCCTCCGGATGCCTTGATCATCACCGGGTATCCGATCGTGCCACAAATTTTCTTTGCTTCCTCAATCGTACCGACCCCATCCGGGCTGCTCGGTATGATGGGTACACCTGCGCTCTTCACTATTTTCTTCGCAATAAGCTTATCACCAGCCAGTTGAAGATTCTCAGGACTGGGCCCAATAAAGACAAAACCCTCTTTCTCTAATTCCTTGGCAAATTCCCCACTCTCAGCCAAGTATCCATAACCGGGATGAATGGCCTCGGCCTTTGTCTCCTTCGCTGCCCTGATGATGTTCTCAATATTTAAGTAGCTTTTAGCACTGATAGATGGACCAATACACACTTTCTCGTCAGCCAACTCAAGATGCAAGCAGTTCTTATCAGCTTCGGAATAGACTGCAACGCTCGCTATACCTAACTCTCTTAGAGCTCTTATTACCCTAACGGCGATCTCTCCTCTGTTGGCAACAAGTACTTTTGAAAACATCATTTCCCTTTTCACATCATTCTAAGCTGCTTCTATCACGAAGATAACTTGGTTGTCCTTAATCAAACCCTCATTCTCGGCAAGAATTTCAACAACTTTTCCATCCACCGGAGCCTTAATTTTCTGGAACACCTTCATCGTCTCCAAAAGACCCAGTACCTGCCCTTTCTTTACTTGATCCCCTACCTCCACGTAGGGGGGTGCTTCAGGGGTAGGTTTTCTGTAGAATACTCCGGACATGAGCGCTCTCACTTCCACTGTTTTCCTCCATTCATTTCTAGACACAACTTTTTTTAGCGGACATTTATGAAAATTCCATTTCCCACCGTCTATCGATGCAGAAAAAAGTCCCAACATTTCCAACTTCAATCTTTTAACCAGGAGGTGCCCCGTGGCCTTTTTTGCTCTTCGGAAACATAGGTAATATCTCTTGCTTGTTCTTCGTTACCTCAATGGCCTCGATTATCTTTTTCCTTGTCTCGCCGGGGTCAATGACCTCGTCAATGACATTTGCAGTCCATGTATTGGCCACGTCAAATACACTTACTTTCTCCCGCACTTCCCCTAGGTAGGATTCATAGGCGTCTTTTTCAACTCCACCTCCCATATAGGCTTTATGGATATTCATTTCTGATATCTCTACTGCCATGATCGCATTCGGCCAAGCATAACAAATATCAGCACCCATGCTTTTTGATACCCCCATAATGAAAGCTCCCGCATCCCCATACGCCTGTCTTAAGACAATACTTATCTTGGGTATGGTTGTCGTTGCGTAGAGATCAATGATCTTTCCCCCATGTCTCAGTAAGCCCAATTTTTCTTCATTTTCGCCGGGTACATAGGGAGGTGTGTCAACGAGATTAATCAGAGGGATGTTGTACGCATCAAGGACGGATAGGAACCGGTAATACTTATCACAAGAATTGCGCTCCAGAATGCTGCCTGGTTCACTCGGATTGTTAGCCACAATACCCACCGAACGGCCGTCAATACGCGCAAAGCACGTAATCAGATTTTTGGCATACTCATCTTTCAGCTCTAAGTAATCACCATGATCCACAATCACCTTAATGACGTCATGCATATCATATTTCTTGGAAACATCCCCAGGCACGATCTTATAGAGCTCAAATGTATCTCTGCCAGCATCCTCCCCTCCGGGATTAAACACAGGCGGTTCTTCCCTCCAGTTAGAAGGCAGGTAGCTAAGCAACTTCCTTGCGATTCTAAGAGCGTCGCGGTCATCGACTGCCACGTAATCGACAGATCCGGTGAGTTTCATGTGATAGTCGGCGCTTCCAACTTCCGAATCCATCTCTTCTGATGTGGCAGACGAGGTTAGCCTTGGACCTCCAAGCCACAAGTAGGACGTCCCTCTCACCATGATCAGGAAATCGCACAGACAGGGTGCATATGCCTGTCCAGCCACACAGGGCCCCAGTAGAACGTGAACCTGTGGAACGACCCCTGAAAACCGGGACTCATAATAAAAAAACCACTCAACACCAACCGTGGATATGTCATATTCGCCGAGTCTCCCCCCCGCGGAATCTATCAACCATACAATAGGGATCCCCCATTTTCCGGCCCAGCCGGTGATGCAAAAAAATTTCTGTATGTGTTGTGTGGCCATTGAACCAGCTTGGACGCTGAAGTCGCTGGCGTACATGGCAACAGCTCTCTTATCGACTTTGCCGGTCCCCACAATTGCCCCATCCGCAGGAGTTACATTCACTTTGCCATCAATACGTATTCCCGTCGATGTGACCGCAGACCCTAATTCCTGAAAGGTATCTGGATCATAGAAGTAGTCGATTCGTTCTCTTACAGGCAGTTTTCCCAGACTCCTCTGCCTTTCCAGCGCATTTTCACTTCCCCCCAAGAGATTCCCTGCTCTCAGCTTTTTTAATCTTTCGGTTGCTTCTTTCAAAATCTGGTCCATCTGCGCCCTCTCGGGTTTTGAAACGATAGGGTTACTAAGTACTTTGACCTACATCGGAATTGCTAAAATGATCTACCTCCTTTTACAACTCACATCTAAGCCGGCTTAATCGATCTCTTATTATCAGGCAATTTCTCCTCCTTGCCCTCTAACACTTCTAAAGCCCTGCACAGTGTCGGCCTGGTCTCTCTTGGGTCAATGACTTCTTGAACGGTATATACGTCAGTCCAACTCCTTGCCCGTGTCATGACACTGCATTCCTGAACCAACTGAGCTAAAAGTTTGTCATGAACCTCCTGATAATTGCCTTCGTCTTTGGCTTTCTTCAGTTCCTTATGAAATATCGTCTGTACAATATTTTCAGGCCCTGCAGGTGCAAACTCAGCAGTAGGCCAACCATAAATAAGATCAGGGGCCATTCCGTGCGCACCCATCACTACCTGTCCACCCCCGTAAAAGCGTCTGAGAGGCATGGTTATTTTGGGCGCCGTAAATCTTGCATAGGAATGAAGCAACTTGGCCCCATGTCTAATCACACCCTTTCTCTCCCACCTATCACCCGGCACGAAAGCTGTGGTATCTGATAAGGTGATCAGCGGTATGTTGAAGGCATCCAAGAAATTCATAAACCTATCATATTTATCGGAGCAATCAGGCTCAAATATTCCGCTCAGCTCATCAGGGTTATTGGCAACAAGCCCTGCCACCTTCCCCCCGAACGAGCAAAAACCAATAACGAAATGAGTCGCGAAATCCTTTTTGAGCTCGAGATAATAGCCATCGTCCACGATCCTGCTGATGATTTCATGTATGTCATAGGTGAACTTGGGATCGTTTGGCATTACCTCAACAAGGTCTTCTTCCTGCCTGTCTATTGGATCACTCGTCTCGAGGCGAGGTGGATTCTCCCAACAGTTCTGTGGCAAGAATCGTAGGAGCTCTTTTGCTTTATCTATTGCCGCTTCATCACTATCTACAACAAAGTCACATTGCCCCGACTCCATCATATGTTGTTGGGCGCTGCCCGCTCCATCTGATTCTTTTTCTCCTCCAAGCCACAGGAAAGCGTTTTTTCCATTCATAATAAGAAAATGGCAAAGAACAGGAGCATATGCCATCAGACCCACACAAGGCCCGAGCAATAGTCCTATCTGAGGAATCACACCAGAATACAGTGAATGGTATTTCAAGATTCTGCCAATCCCATCGTATCCCGGCCTGCCATTCGTAAATGTGCCTCTCAAACCAGCAGAATCGTACATCGCAATTAATGGAATCCGCATTTTCCCGGCCATCGAAATCATGTCGGAAATCATCCAGGATCCTTGATCCCCAACGCTCCCCGACATAACGATAAAATCTGTCGCGTATGCAGCAACCTTTTTCCCATTCACCTTGCCAAAGCCTATGACGACGCCGTCACTCGGGCTCTTCTTGCCGCTTCGCCCCTTCCTTTTGACCTCGCCCGCATCGACGACTGCTATCTCCTGCTGTTCCACTACCAGTGTGCCTAATGGTTGAAAACTCCCTCGATCAAATAACCGCTGGATCCTCTCCTGCGCAGTCAACTTCCCTAATTTGTGCTGGATTTCAACTCGATCTCTCCCTCCCCCTTCGATACCTGCTTTTCTGATCGCATCTAATCGCTTCGTGAACCCATCCATCCACTGTCCCATAACCAGTTGCCCCTAACTGCTCCAACCCGCCTAACATGAATCCCCTCTACTTTGTCTCAACTGGGAACGCAGTTGTGGAAATTCGCAGTTTTAGGAATTCAATGGATTACCCTTTCTAAAACCAAGAAAGGCTAATCCACCTCTACTTCCATTCTCAAAATCGCAGTTGCCATTGCTTTTCCTGTCTCATCCCACCTGAGGGTCTTGGTGGCTCCGCCTCCTAAAGCATTATGCATGACCACCTTAATGGCAGGAAGATTATCCATCCAGTAAACTTCTACGGCGCCTTTAACATCCTCCTTAAAAAAGGCTTTCACTTTCTCAGGGGTAACCTCTCTTTTGAGTATCTCGTAGTTCCTCTCGTTGAAGGGCATGATGCCCAAATCTGATATGTCGCCCTTATCTCCGGATCTTGCCCAAGCAAGATTTCTCAATTGCACCTTTCTCTTCATTTTATTTCACCTCCCTCATCGTCAAACTGAGTTTAATCTCTTCCCTAGGAATGAGGGTGGGCCATAGACCAATGACCCTCCGCGAGGGACTAGGCATCCCATGAGTTAGGCCTATGGGTGCAAGGACTAACGATCCCATCATACAGAACCTTCTCGCTTGGTTAGCCTCTGCCTTATCTTTAAATTTGGCAGCACACCGAACAAGAATCTCATTAACGGAATCCTCGTCCTCTGGGATTGGTGCAACCGCTCCATGCGCCCCATTTATCCCTATCCAGTCAAACCTTATTTCTAATGGCTCGATCCGATATTTCTTAAATCTTTCTCTCACAATCTGCTCATAAAACTTGGCCTTTGTGATAGCTTCAGGCCACGCAAGTATGACCTCCGACGTCGCCATCCAGCTCTCTTCATAACCTATCTGACACTTCAAGGTATCAGGCCTTTTCTTACCCCCCTTCATGTTGGTCACTCTGACTCTGTCTTCTCCAACTTGTTCCAGCTTTAGTGTTGTAAGATCTGCCACGCCGTCTGGCATAAGGTAATTCTTGGGGTCGTGGGTCTCATAGACCAGATGCTCTTTAACCGTATTGACGGTCATCTGACCACCCGATTTGGGGGTTTTTGTAATGATCGCTTCTTCGAGAGTTTCACTCACTTCAGCGATGGGCATCCCCATATTCCAAGGCTCCTTATTATCCTTCCAGAAATTGGACAAACCCCCGGTTACAGCCTCGCCGCATTCGATAATGTGACCGATCGTTATTGCTGCCCCAATCTTCTCCCAGTCAGGATCTTCGAAACTCAACCCAAATTCGTACATGATAGGTCCAACATATAGAGCGTTATCTGAAACCCTTCCCGAAATGACCATATCTGCACCTTGCTTCAATGCCTCTATAATCAGCTCTGAGCCTACATAAGCGTGAGCCGCCACAATCTTATCTCTAATCACTCTAATGTCCCTCTCCCCGGTGTCCAAATTCACTAATTCAATCCCTTTTGATAGCATATTGTCTATCTGATGATAGAAGTCCTCTCCCTCTATAATTCCTATCTTCATCGGAGGAAGACGCAGCTCTTTGATCAGTTTGGCAATCTCTTCAGCAGCCTGTTTGGGATTGGTCCCACCTCCATTTGTAATGATTTTCGTACCCTTCTTGGAGGTATGTGGCAGGATCAATCTCAACTGTTCAAGCAAATCTGGAACATATCCCTTAGAAGGATCTTTTGCCTTCCAACCCTGCAGGATTGACATACTTAATTCGGCCAAGAGTTCCAACCCTATATAGTCGAGATCCGCCCTTTCTGCTAATTCTTTCGTGAGATCAAGAGGTTCACCCCAATATCCTGATCCTGAACCGAGACTGATCTTCCTCATTTATTCCTCCTTTTTGCTCTAAACTAACTTAAGAATTATGGTTCTCGAGCATCTTTAGTCCGGCGCGCCATCACGATCATACACAGTCTTTTGAGCCCGGATCGCTCCTGCTGGTCCTATCTTACGAATTCAAATTATCTGCGGCGCTTTTCCTTTAAACAAAACCCTAAACATCCTGAACTCTCATGGATATGAGAAGTGTCGGAATACCAACGCCATGATTTTTCTACAGAAACGCTGGGTTGGTCCACTAAGTAATCGCAGAGATTCCTAAGATATCTCGGCCAATAATAAGTTTCTGTATTTCACTGGTGCCCTCTGCCAGGGTCAAGTGGCGTCCGTCACGATAATACCTCTCAACAGGGTACTCTTCTGTATATCCGTACCCCCCGTGTACCTGAATGGCCTTGTTGGCGACATCCATCACCATTTCCGTGGAAAACAACTTGGCGAATGAAGCTTCACGTCTGCATTCGGCACCTCTGTTCAGTAATTCAGCGGCCCTTAAACTCAATAACCGCGCCGCATCCACTTTCAATGCCATATCCACAATCATCTCTTGAACAAGCTGGAAGCCACCGATCGGTTTGCCAAATTGAACTCGTTTTTTGGCATAACGGATCGCAGCATCCAAGGCAGCCTGCGCTATGCCGACAGCGCCAAACGATACAGCAACACGGCCGATGTTCAGTCCAATAAGAGCAATTCTTAGACCTTCACCTTCTTCTCCTAGTCGATTTTCAATCGGCACGCGGGAGTCGTCGAAGGAGAGTTCCGACAACACGGACGAATGCATCCCCATCTTTTTGATATTCGATGCTTCAAACTCCGACTCGCCTTTTTTGACCAGAAACGCAGTGATGCCCTTTTCTTTCTTCGATCGATCCACCGTGGCGTACAAGCATACTACATCAGCCATACTACCACCGGTAATCATCGTCTTCGAACCATTGATGAGATAGTGATCACCCTTTCTTTCGGCTGTTGTCTCAACAGCACCTGCATCAGATCCCACATTGGGCTCTGTCAGAGCAAAACAGGCCAGGATGTCCAACGAGAACAGACCTGGCAAAAACTTCTCTCTCTGTTCTTTTGTCCCTCTCATCGCTATTGTATATGCAGCAAGGGAACTGACACTAATGAGCGTCCGCAGAGAGCCCCAGACCCTGCTGAGTTCCTCGATCATAATAAAATAACTGACAAGATCTCCAAGCCCTCCCCTTTCTTCTGGTACAATCGCCCGAGTGAATCCAAACGGTTCCAATTTCTTAATGATTTCTTTGGTTAGAGGTTTTCGTTCATATTCATATTCATTAACCAGAGGAGCAATCTCCTTCTCTAAGAACCTCTTGATTTCCTTTTGCAGAATCCTCTGCTCTTCATTAAGCTGAAAATCCATAGCTTTTACTCACCGTATGATGTCTTCCTAAGACGTTTAAAAAACGCTATAACACCCTTCTCCTTAAGTATGGCGATATTATCTACGCCTACTTTTGAAGTACAGTCCCGTTATCCCTTCCTAAGGTTAGAGGCTGTTCCTTATCGTCTTGCCGTCTTGAGAGCGAGGTTATCAGAAAACGTCTCAGGTTTCCCAGATCGACTGTCCCCTTTTCAGTTTTAGGTATGAAACCCCGATGGACAAATTGGGGATCGTCCATCCAATTGTTAAAATCCAACACTGGCGCAACGGGTACATTCATTTCTCTCAGCTTCTTAATCCAAGATTCCAAGTCATCCTCTTTAAACGCGTCCCTAAGTCTAGGGACGATTCGCCCCCTGTTCGTGTTCCTCGACTGCCAGCTATTGAACCCCTTGTCTGAAGCAAGATCATTTAATCCGAGAGCCTTGCATAGATTGAACCAAAAATGATCCTCGACGACACCCAGAGTGAGGTATTTCTTATCCCGCGTTTCAAAAATTCCGTAAGGGCCTCGCCCCCTGAATTCAGCCTTCGGCGGTCGACCTAGACCAACGAATTCCAGGAATCCCGGAATCATCCACATCCCTAAACTCTCTGCAATAGAGATATCTAGATGGATTGCTGTGGAATGGCTATCGGGTCTCAGAAGTGCCGCCAGGATTGAAACTAAAGCGAACATGGAACCGCTCAAATCAGCTACTGCAAATCCACAATGGAATTCTGGGCCAGATTCAGGATCGCCGGAGATGCTAAGGAGCCCACTGAGCCCTTGATAGTTGATATCATGCCCGGGAAGACGGGCGTACGGTCCGTCTTGGCCGTATCCTGAAATTGAGCAATAGATTATCGATGGATTAACTTTCTTGAAGGTATCAAAATCAATCCCCAAATCAGCGGCAATGCCGGGCCTGAATCCTTCAACAAAGACATGGATCTTGGAGGCTAATCCCAAAAGGGTATTTCGGCCTTCCTCTTGCTTTAAGTCCAGGGTGATGAGCTTCTTGTGACCGTTTAAGTAGCGAAAGCACTCTGGCCATATACCTCGCAGAAGATCCCCCTTCCCAGGCTTTTCGACTTTTATCACTTCCGCCCCCAATTCACCCAGCATCATGGTGCAGTAAGGACCGGGCAAAAGGGTTGTGCAATCCAACACCGATGTCCTGTCGAGTGATATCAAGGTAATGGTCTCTTCAATCCAGATTTCAGTAGATTGTCACCTCATGAACGCTGCTGGAACGAACCTCGTAGAGGTGAATTACCGACCTTTTCTAATTCCTTTCAAGAAAATATCAAAGGCTTTATCCAAGGTGGGTTTAAGAAAATCTTTTTTAGGATTGAATCTTCTCTTTGATTCTTCCCACATGACTAGGCCCGTAAAAATTCCCCACATAATATCTGCAAGAGCCATACTACGGCCGCTCTTCAATTTCCCTTGACGGACCCCCTCCTCGTAAATATGGGCGATCATCTCCATGACTTCTGCCGCAAGATTGTTAATCTTGTCGACCAAGTCTCTGGAAATGTTCAATAAGGTATCTTCCATTTGGATATGCATAATGTTACGCAACATGAGCGGGTCGTGCTTATACATGTTGTACATTGCGTCTTTAATCTTGAGTATTTTTTCCTCCACTGATAGTTTACTATCATCATGAATTTTCTTGATGTTATTCGTGAAGTATTGGATGGAACTTAAATTGAGTGAAACATAAAGTTCATCCTTGTTTTTGAAATATAAATAGATAGTGGCAGGGCTTAATTCCGCTTTTTTTGCAATATCTTCCATGGTGGTTGAATTCAAACCTTTTAATAAAAATAGCTCTTTGGCAGCCTCTTGTATCTGTTGCCGCCTCAAATCTTTTTCTCGATCTTTCCTTTCCCGTATACCCATATTATGAATGAAATTCAGATTATAAATGACATTTATTTATTTAGACTTGTTCATATATTAAATTATATTTTTTGTCAAGCGGTTTTTTTCGGTGTGTCATTTTTTAGGTGTTTCCCATTTTGACCGCTGAATCGTGGCCGATGAGACCAGTAAGTGATCTAGTGGAGCTTAACCTGCTTGAGAGGACTGAGGGGTTTAACACGGGAAATTTGAAACGGCGATTTCCCATATTTTCTCAATGCTTGTACATCTAACATTTACGGAGTTCAAAGTGGAAGAGCTTTGGCTATTGGGGATGGTTTAATGTCTATAGGCCACTAAGACTGAGGTTCTCCCGAAACTTTTGGGACACCAGATTTGCCAAATTGATTTTCTTTGGTTGATTGAAAAGATAATGAATTTATTGAACCACAGCTCTGACATCTATAGCGACACCGCCTTTAGGGAAGACTTTCAATGGATTTATGTCTATCTCCGTAATCTCTGGAAATTCGGAGATAAGTTGGGAGAGTCGGAGGATGCACTCCTTTATGAAAACTCGATCCGAGGGAAGTTCGCCTCTAAAGCCTTCCAAGAGTTTTGATACCTGCGTGCATGAAATCATTTCTTCAGCCTCCCGAAGCGTTATGGAAGGAATCCCGCAGGAGAAATCTTTCAATAATTCCGTGTAAACCCCAGCCCATCCAAAAATGATCACGGGTCCAACCTGGGGGTCTCTTTTGGCTCCCAGGATCAATTCTCTCCCCTCTATTACCATTCTTTGAATCATTACTCCTTTGATCGTAGCATCGGGGACTCGATGAAAGACCTTGGATATCATCTCTTCATAAAGAGATCTCAACTCCTTTGAGTTTCTAATGCCTATTCTTACACCGGAGACATCCGATTTATGGAG
This sequence comes from uncultured Syntrophaceae bacterium, assembly GCA_964390545.1. Taxonomy (GTDB): domain Bacteria; phylum Desulfobacterota; class BSN033; order BSN033; family UBA1163; genus CAYMJV01. The sequence continues at coordinate 25,574 of CAYMJV010000003.1, read as the reverse complement.
GATTTCAAAGGATATCGGGGTGGAAATGACGATCCTTGATGGAGAAGTGGTATGGGATCAAATGAGCTAAGTAATAATTCCCTTCTCAATATAAGAGGACAGCTCACCTTCTGTGAAACCTAATAATTCCGTATAGACATATCGATTGCCTTCGCCCAACAAAGGAGCAGCTCTCCATTTGTCCCTTGAATTCTTTTTGAATTTTATAGGGGAGGCATCTGCAACGGTTTTCCCAAGAACTGGATGCTCTAATGGAATAAAAAAATCTCTTGCAATAAGGTGAGGATCATTTGCAAGGTCTTCAGCGTTCTGAACGATTCCTGCTGCAACGCCCCCTTGTTGGAGAAGATTTACCACTTCTTCTGGACTGTGTTGCAGCGTCCATTGTTCAAGGAACCTATCCAAATCTTCCTTATTCTCCTTTCGTTTTGGCAGATCAGAGAACCTTTCCTCCCTCGTCCAATCAGGCCAACCTAAGATATTGCAGAGGGTTTCCCATTCTATCTCATTGAACACACCAATCACACACCACCGATCTACGCCGGAGCATTGGTAACATCCGTAGGGAGCGGCTGGGACACTATCTGAATGATTACCCTGAGGAGAAAACTCTTTATAATTTGCCGATGCATTCAAGAGAGCGGGGCCCAGCAATGTGCACATTGCTTCGTATTGCGATAAATCGATGTATTGCCCTTTTCCTGTTCGATCTCGGAATTCCAAGGCTGCCAAAATAGCTAATGCAGCATGAAGACCTGCCACTGGGTCTGCATAAGCATAGCCCAACCCTAGAGGAGATTCTTCAGCAAAAGAAGTAAGATAGGTCAGTCCTGAAAGTGCCTGAAGCGCTGGTCCAAAAGCCACAAAATCTTTCCAGGGACCCGTTTGTCCCATGGCTGACATGCTTACCATAATGATATCGGGTCTCACTTCCTTCAGCCTCTCGTAATCCAGTCCCCAATTCGACATCACTCGAGTAGAAAAATTCTCAATGACCACATCACTTATTCTTGCCAATCTTAAGACAATCTCTTTTGCCTCGGGATGACTCATATCCAGGGCAATGCTTCGCTTATTTCGATTCCAATGACTGAAATATCCCGTTAGATTAGACTCAGTACCCCCAGCTGTTTTATTCGACTGAATCTTAATCACCTCCGCTCCAAAGTCAGCAAGGATTCTTGTGGCATAGGGGCCCGCCAAAACCCATGTAAAATCTAATATTCTCAATCCCTTAAGGATCCCCTGATTCATTAGTATCCTTCAGATGGCTTCAATAGAAGAAAGCCTTTTTAACTCTTCTTCAGAAAAGCCCAATTCCCCCTGATAAATCTCCATGTTGTCTTCGCCAATGAGCGGTGCACGTTCCAACCGATCCAATGAACAACCATCGAACTTATAGGGAGCCCCAGAATACTGAATGAATGTTCCAAGCTCCGGGTGACCCACCTCAACGAAAAATCCCCGCGATTTCAGCTGGGGACTTTCCAGAACTTCTTTGGCAGAATAGACCGGCGCCCATGGAAATCGCATCAGCTGTCCTAATTCGAAAAGCTCATTCGCGGTATGTGTTTTAATCCATCGTTGCAATACTTCAATAATATGATCAAAATGGTTTTGTCGAAATTCCTCCCCCTTATATTTTTCATCTCTTAAATCCTCAGCCATCCCTTCGCTATCCATCCACTCAACTAAAGTCTCCCATTGTTGGAACAGACTCACGAGAATGTGACCATCTTTACAAGGTAAAATACAAAAAGAATTATTCCAGTGGAGGCTTCCCTGTCTCTTAGGTACGGTCTTCTCATAAAAGTATTGGATTAGGACATGTTCCAAGGTAGAAACCACAGCCTCTTGCAAGGAGATGTCGATATGTTCCCCCTCTCCGCTGCGATTTCGCTTCCTAAGGGCTAAAAGAATACCAATGGCAGCAAAGAGCGAAGCAGTGTAATAAGATTGCTCTCCAAAAGGCTTAAGAGGTGGAGTTGAGTGAGAACCCGACACGTACATTTGTCCCCCAAATGCGGAAGCTACCAAGTCACAGGATTTGTATTGGCTGCTGGGGCCATCTTGTCCGAAACCTGTCACTGAAACCAAAATGAGTTTGGGGTTTGTCCTGCTCAATATTTCAAAGCTCAACCCAAGGTCTTTAAGGTATCCTGGAGAAAAGCTCTCTACAACAGCATCAGCCCTGTCTACCAGTTTGCGAAAGATCTTTTTGCCTTCACTGTGTTCTAGATTAAGGGTGATACCCAATTTGTTGGTGTTATGATGGAGGAAAAACAGACTCCGCTCTGGATGAGGACAGTTTCCTAAGAACGGCCCTATTTTTCGAGAAAGATCTCCCCCTGGTCTTTCCACTTTGATGACGCTTGCCCCCATATCCGCCAAAAGCTTGGTGCAAAAGCTCGCCTTTTCATCTGCCAAATCCAGTATTCGTATGTCTTCCAGAAGGTTCATGTTTGGGTCTCTCGTTTTCATCATTGCCCCCCTCACCCTCCCCTCTCCCCGCTGGGGAGAGGGATGGGGTGAGGGGTAATTCTCTTGAACGTAACGAGATTTAATGCGTTTGTATTAGTACTGATGTGGGTGCACTTCAACCACCTAAGCCATTTTCTTAACAATTTCTTGAAACCCATCAACCAGTCTTTGAATCACTGTGGCTGCAGGGAGTATCTCCTTGATCAATCCGGCAGAGGATCCACAGTAGGCTTCTCCATTGACCAGATCACCTTCTATCTGCCCTTTTCTCGCCCGACTCGTACCGAGAAAATCTCTGATTGCATCAGCCGAAGCCCCTGCCGCCTCCAACTCTAATAATCGCCTTGTAAACTCTGTCTTAAGGCTTCTCGTAGGTAATAGCCTCCGACAAGTGATGACCGTATCCGTATCTTTTGCCTTTATAATAGCCTGTTTATAATTTGGGTTTGCAATATTCTCCTCGACTGCCACAAATCGGGTACCTAACTGCACACCCTCAGCTCCGAGCGCAAAGGCCGCTACAACCCCTCTTGCATCGACAATCCCACCTGCTGCAATAATGGGAATAGAGACAGCATCAGCGACTTGAGGGATCAAAGAGAAAAGAGGTATTTCGTCAAACCCCACATAAGCCGCTGCCTCAACTCCTTCAACGATGAGGGCATCCGCTTTACAGGACTCTGCCTTCTGAGCCTGTCCTACTGAACTGACAACATGGAGAACCGTCACCCCTGCTTGATGCAGAAGTTCAGTAAAATCACCGGGATCTCCTCCCGAGGTTATGACAATTCGAACTTCCTCCTTCAGGATCACATCCATAAGAATTCCGCTCTGTTGGAGATAGAGCGGAATATTCACTGCAAAAGGTCTTTGCGTTAGTTCCCTGACTTTGGTTATCTGAAATTTTAGATTTCTTAAAGCATCTCCATTTTTCTCCATTCCTGCAAAAGGGCTAAGGACACCCAGTCCTCCTGCATTGGAAACAGCCGCAGCAAGCTCAGCCGTGGAAAGCCAAAGCATGCCCCCTTGAATAATGGGATACTCGATTTGAAGGAGATCACAAACCCGCGTTCTTTTTATCAATGAACCTCGATTCCTTCTACGAAAATGCTACAGAATGCCCCGCCTTTTGGGCGCGGATGAATGCAACGATTTCAAAAACGCGATAGGCCGTCCCGCTAAGGCGGGATTGTCCGGCAACCGCATTTTCGCCGAGACTGGAAAGTCTCGGCTATCCGTGAAGCCTCGCCCTCTGGGCGGGGAGCTTCACTGTTTGATGATTCTGTCATACCTTCCTGCTCCGAGCTTGTCCATCAAAATAGCTTTATTTAAGTGCGCTTTCTCATATTGAGGATTTAGTTTGATGGCCATCTCGTAGTTGTTCAATGCTTTAGCCAGTTCCCCTTTTTCGAACCATTCGTTACCCAAGCTATGATAAATATCAGCTACCAATTCCTTATCTCTCCATTTCGTTCTTGATGGATTATTCAGATGTCCTTTATAATCGAATCCTTCTGGCAGAATACTTTCAATATCGATCGCTGATGCGCCAGTTTGAAGAAGAGTCAGTACATGAGGACCCATTCCAAAAGCATTCTCAAGATAGAGTGCGTCTGCATGAATGCCCATCTTCTTAAGCAGACATTGATAGAGGAGTGTTAGACCAAGGCAGTTTCCGACAGTCCGGCTCTCCTTACTCAGCTCGGCATCGATGACGTCGTTTAATCTGAAATGACCGTGAGGTTCGTACCGACCTGGTTTTCTTTCCCATAGCCAGTCGAAAAGAACTCTCGCCTTTTCCACAGGTTCATGAGGGGGTTTCATCTGACCGATGAATTGCTTGGTTAATTGGTCAAGCTTCCTTCTATACTCAACGAGTCGACGATTATCCTTGAGGCCCGATGCCAGCAATGATTCTTTTTCGAGATTGAACAGCATACGTTGGGTCATGGTTTATAGATTCATTGTGCTTTACTAAGGAGTCCATAATTGTCCAGACATCGGCCCTCTAATCCCTCCTTTCCTCCCTTTGCAAAAGGGAGGAATTTCCCCTCTTTGGCAAAGAGGGGACAGGGGAGATTTTCTGAAGTGTGTCTTTTCAGTAACGGACTGATTAGTAAAATGAGAAAACCCTCTGTCATTTGCTCAAGAAATCTGAAATCACCCTTTTGAATACCACCGGATTCTCCTGGACCGGCATGTGCGTCGCTTGAGGGATTTCCACCCATTCTGCCCGAGGAAAGATAACGCTCATCTTTTGGGCATCTTCCCGGGATAGAAAAGGACTTTCTTCTCCTCGAACGATTAGCGTAGGACAAGCGACATTTTTCATGAAAGGCCAAAGGTCCTCCGTCATGCACCCCATCTGTTCAGAATGGAAACTCATTCTCGTGTCGTATTTTGGAACAAATGGTCCACCCAACCCCTCTTCCTTGTAGCCGTGGGATGCCAAATCGTGGCAAATTTCAATTGATAACGAGGGATAAAGCATTCGCATCGCTTGTGCGATTTCATCCAAGGAACTGGCCTGGAGCGGAAGATGAAGGAGATCGTGTTTTAGCCTCTCAGAAGCCTTTACACTGTCTGCCGGGCGCGCATCAACGAGAATCAGCCTCCCCACGTTTTGAGGGTGGCATGCCGTGTAAAATAAGGCGTTTCGGCCTCCCATAGAGTGCCCCACAAGAATCAAATCCTTCAACTCCAGAAATTCGATGAGATTAGCGATATCTGAGAAATGATCGTCGAGCGAATAAGCCTCATCTTCTGACCACTGGCTTTCTCCATGACCTCGCTGGTCCAGAGCGATGATATGATATCGATCTCGAAAACCTGAAGCAAACTCATCCCACGCATGAGCGTGGGCCATGAAACCATGAAGCAGCAACATCGGCTCCTTCTCATTCTTTCCCCAATCCAGATAATGGAGTCGAAGGCCCTTGATTTCCAGGTAGGCATGTTTCGGCATCATCTTCTTGGCTCTCACAGCAAATTTATCATCCGGAATGATCCCCCGCAACATTCTCAAACAACCATACCCTCGGATTCCTCAGGAATTCAATAAGTAAATTCTCTTGTGTTGCCGCATTTCCTTGCGAACTGCCCCTTTTTCCTCAAGGTATTTCAGGTGGGAAATCGCCTCCCCGGTGGCAAACCATTTTTGCGAAACAGGAAATAGATCCCAAGAATCATACGTAATATCCCAAGTCATCTGGGACGCTACTTGGAAAGCATTCATCTTGCCTTTTTTTAAAATAGCAATAATCTCATCCAGCCTCTTTTGGTGATGATCTTTCAATTCCTGAATTCTCTCTTTAGGGTTCCTGAAAACCTCCCCATGGCCCGGTAATACCAGTTCAATATCGAGTTGATATACCTTGTCGAGGCTTTCCAGATACTCCTTCAAAGGATTCCAGTCACCATCTAATAATGAGATGGTGGGCGTTATATCCCTAAGAATATGATCTCCAGCCACCAAGATCTTCTTGTCCGGCTCATAGAGACACATATGGCCCTTTGAATGACCTGGCGTTTCAACACAGCGGAACACGTAATCTGAGACACGAAGCGTGTCGCCTTCTTTCAAAATATGGAAACTTAACGGTCCTTTTGATCTAAACTTAAAACCGGGATGGGTATGAGGGATCCCCTGAAGTTCTTTTTCCGGGAAACCATTCAAGCGAACAAAGTTCATAAGATCATCCAGGACGACGCCAGACTGAATCCGGTCAGCCTCTGGCTGATTAAAGTAAATCGTCGACGTATCTGTGACAAGGTTTGAGACGAGTCCGAGATGATCGGTATGGAGATGCGTAATAAAAAAGTCTGTCTTCCTGATATCGATTTCAAGTTCCTTCAACCCTGCTTGCATGGCATCCATACATTCTTGTTGATTCCACCCTGTATCAATAATTAAATTTCGCTCTGGGCTCTTGATCGCATAGGAGTTCAGAGCTCTCAGAGGATTCCTCGGAAGAGGAATTTCGATCCTGTACAGATGGGTTCCGACCTCTTCAATCATGGATTCGCTCCTTCAAAATCATGACCATTCAGGACCTTCTCTCCCGGTCCATTTTTAATCTCCCATTGTCTCCCTGTCGTCTTCCTTATCGCCAGGATCACTGGGATCGTTTGCGGCCTTCTATCTGCCTGTGGCTGCCGCCACCATTGCCTGAACATTGGGAAGTCTGGCGTCCGTGGGGATATCGCATCCAGAATGAAGGATGAAGCCTTCGGGACCCAGTTCCTTGATTAGTTTGATACTGTACTCATAGACCTCGTCAGGCGTGCCAAAGGCTAACATCGTCGCCGACACATCGCCCATAAGGCAAATGTGGCCGCTTAGGATCTCTTTAGCCTTAAACAGATCGGTTTGACCATCAGTAGCCACGATACACTTGGCCTTGGGCAGGGATCTAAAAAAACCTAAATCGCGTGTCCAATCTGAATCGAGATGCAGAAGAGCAATGAGTCCTGAGTTGACAACCTCGTCGACCGCCTTTTCAAAATAGGGCCAGACAAAACGCTCCCACAGAGGGCGTGAAATCATGTTACTTGCTGACCGCCAGCCACCAATCCAAACGGCGGGATAACCTTCTGTCTTGGCCTTTTTACAGATATGACCAACGAGGTGGGGCATCATAGCATCCATGACTTCCTGGATTTTGTCCGGCATGGTCATGAGATCAATGAAGAAACTGTTCAAGGAACGTGCTCCGCAGAGCAGCTCGAAGGGCAGGCTCACCGTGCCACCGCTCAGAACCGGAATGCCCTGGGAGGCCCATGCGGCACGGACGTCCATGAAGGGTTGGGCCGAAGGCAGGCGCTCCGGCGGCACGTCGTTCAGAACCCGCTCCCGCATAAAAAGGCGATAGAAGTCACGCCAACCCTGGTGCAGAATGCGATCATAGTCCTCGGTCTTCATGAGTTCAGCTTCGGCAACCTGATACATGACGTCGTCAGGTAATTCAACTCCAGGGAGTTTCACCTTGGACATCCAACCATAAGCGAGAGAATATGGGGAATATGAACCATAATCAATCCCATCTCCATCTCCAACGATATGGAAGGCCTTGATCATCACATCGACAGACTTAGAGAGCGAACCTAGAAATTCGGGCATTGGTGTGTTGGTTACCTTAGCCGCGAACCCAGCATATTCCAAGACAACTGGAGTTCGATCAGGTTTTTCAAGGGCAATAGCCTTGAGAACCCTGGTTTGGCGCTCCTCCAGAAGTTGGGCTTTGCTCATAGCGGGGAAACCCTAGAAGCTCATTAGGTGCGCAGTGGGGAAGGCATCGGAGGGCCCTGCCCTTCAAAGCGTGTGGAGAAAACCCGGGCCTTTAACCCGTCGGGTTCCATTCAAATGATCACTCGCTCATCTTTAAGATGTTCAATCTCTTTCCAGCTAAACCCTAACTCAAGAAGTATTTCCTCCGTATGTTGACCCAATTGGGGAGCCGTGTAATTACTCTTGAGGGACACCCCGCTCAGTTTCAGAGGAAATCCAACGGTTTTCGGTAATCCTTCAGCATCGTCACCGGATGCGACAAACTCATTTTCTACGACCTGCGGGTCGTTGTGTGCTTCCTGTAAGGTCTGAACCGGGGCCCAGACCATGTCAGTTTTCCCGAGGATCTTGACCCACTCGGACAGCTCTTTCTGGGCAAAAACTTCTTGAAGAATGGCCACCATGTCACGAGAATGATCACAGAGTGCTTCATGTTTGCTGAAGCGCTTATCATGTTCGAACTCAGTGATCCCAACGGTCTCGCAGAAGGTATGCCAGAACGGATCGGTATGGTGCATATTTAATAAGAGCCATCTTCCGTCTTTTGTCCGATAGGTATGGTTCAGTGGATTCGTAGGATGGCTGCTATCGAACTGCGGAAAATCGGTACCGGTTGAAAGGGTAATCTGCATGCAGAGGGCCTCCATGACCGTCACCATTGTGCCGAGGAGGGAGACATCCACCTTCTGGCCTTGGCCTGTTCTCTCACGATGGAACAAAGCCGTCATGATCCCATAGGCCATGGTGACGGAGGCAACAAGATCACCCATACCCTGCGGGGGCGGAAGCGGACAACCCTGCTTATCTTGCATGATGTACATGAGCCCTGACCGGGCGAAGGCAGAACCGTCCCAGGCAGGCTTGTCAGCCTGGGGTCCCTTCTCTCCGAAGGCCCCACAGACCGCATAGATCAGGCGCGGGTTAATCGCCCTAAGCGTTTCGTAGTCGATCCCCAGTTTTTTGAGAGAATGGGGGCGCTGCGCCGTCATGAAAACATCCGCAGTCTTGATTAACCGGCTGAACACTTCCCTGCCTTTCTCCTTGTCGAGGCTTACGGCAAAACCCCTCTTGCCCCTGTTGAGGAGATCAAACATGGGGTTGCTGGCCGCCATGGAAAGCTCACGGGTCTTATGGACATATCTTGAACCATCACCTGAAACAGGATCCTCCACCTTGATGACTTCTGCACCCATATCCGCCAGACAGGTGGCAGCATAAGGGCCGAAAGCCCATCTTGTCGAATCTACCACGCGTATGCCTTTGAGAACCATCTCTTACCTCCGGCTAACTGATTGTAAACTTCAAATCACCTCTTCATCCTGAAGCCGGGTGATATCATCCCAGGTGTACCCTATCTCTAAGAGAACTTCTTCAGTATGCTGGCCGAATTCAGGTGCGTGGCTTCTAGGTCCAACAGGTGATTTGCTAAACCCTATTGGGAAGGGTTGAACCTTAATGTTGCCAAGAACAGGATGGTCAAAATCAACAAGGTAGCGGTTTGCTATGACCTGTGGGTCATGAACGAGGTCTGGAATAGTCTGGACACATTCCCAAGCAACAAATTGTTTGCCTTGTCTCCGAAAAATTTCAGCCCATTCCGCTCGGGTCTTCTCAGCAAAGATCTTGTCTAAAATCGAAACGAACTCTTCACAATGATCCCTTCTTTTCCATTCGTCAGAGAACCTCGGATCCTTTTCCAGAGACTCGATACCCATCACTTTGCAGAATTGAGGCCAGTACCTATCAGACTGTGGCTCGGCCAATGACAACCACTCGCCATCCTTACACTGATAGACGTTTGCCAAGGGATTCCTCGCCCTTGCTCTGGAGTGTCTTGCCATGGTTCGGCCACGTAATAGAGTAAGGGATATATTACTAAACTGGGCCCACATACCGGCCCCAAGTAACGAGGCATCGACCTCTTGACCGATGTTGAAGCGTTCCCTGGCAAACAATGCACCGACGATCCCAAAGGCAGCCATGGTTGCACCCATGGTATCAACGATTGCTCCTACGATCTGCCCGGGAGGGCTTTCACGCTCCCCGGCGGCACTCATCAGGCCTGAGCGCGCAAGGCCAACCGGATCAAAAGCACGTTTTTCATTTTCGGGCCCCTCCGGTCCTAATCCCGAGGCTCTCCCATAGATCAGCATGGGATTGTATTTCGAAAGGGTCTCATAATCCATCCGCTGCCGTTTGGCGACGCTCTTTCGATAATTGGTATAAAAGATATCCGATTTTCCCACAAGTCTATGAATGATTTCTCTCCCTTTTTCTTTGTTCAAATCCACTCGCATACTTTTTTTATTTCGGTTACTACTCTCAAATACCAGGTTGATTCCTTCGGGGCTCTTCGTTCCCACCCCTTGAAAGGCCGAGATGCCACGGGAAGGATCTCCAGCAACGCGATCTTCTAATTTGATGACCTCGGCTCCCAGGTCTCCCAGGATGACACCAATAATGGGCCCATTACCAAACGTTGCCCACTCAATCGCCCTAATGCCACTCAGCAAGCCTTCGATCTTCGTATTAGTCTTTGAGCTGTCGAGCATTCATTTCTCCTTCTTTATTCCCTCTAGTTTCGTTAAACCTAAATTTTCCAGGAATAGATCGAATCGACGTAAGGTTGTCCCTTCATCGAAATCCCTAAAATCAGCGTGACTGCCTTCATAGACCATCCTCGGTATTCCTGCTTCCTTCAGCTCCACAATTTGCTCTTCCTGTCCTGCAGATAAGGTTTTGCATCCACGGTCAATCATCAGCACAACGCCGTCGACGTGCCAGTCCTGCACCATTTTTATAACTTCTTTTGGGTTTGCCGACGTGGTACACCTCGAAGCAGGTAAGTAACCAAGATAGAGGTCCGCCAGTGCCTCCAGCGCGTCTTCTCTATCTTGAAGTTCAATGCCTCGATCAAGAGGCGTCTTGGCAGCCTCCCAAGTGCCGTCGCCATGAATCACCCAGGCTCCCATAGACGAAAATACTCCGTCTCCCCCGATGAACGATGCGCCATACTTCAAAGGCGCTTTGAAGATGTCCAGCCCATAAAAAGGCGGCAGGAATTGATGGAATAGCCGGGCTGTCTCATACGCGTTTGCCGAAATCTCATTGGCTACCCTATCCTTCACCTCTTCTAAGAGTATCTGATAGAATTTGACTGTGTCGTTCTTATATCTGGACGTGATACTAGGGATCCTGAGGGACCACATTTGCCTGTAGTCCAGCGGAGCAGGGATCGCTTTGTTGAGTTCACATGTCTTGGCCCAAAGCACCATACATTCCCACTCGTTCTGAACCGCCTCAATGAATTTCTCATCGCTGAACGGTCTTCCTGTTTTCTTCTCCATCCAGTCAATGGCCTCTTCCATTTCGGTCAGGAGATAGGCCCGCGTGTTTTTCGTATCTTTCGTGGGAAATTCGAGGTTGAGATAGGGGACCTGAAGTTCCTCGCTCACGATCTGGCCGGTCTTACTCATGGAATAACACGCTGCCGGTTGAAGAATAAAATCAGGTTTCACGATCTCTCCCTTAGGTCCTCGCTGCGTTAAACCCATATACAACTGCCCAAGGTGGCATCGCATGGAGGCACAAATATCCCGCCGGAACCCTTTTGCCTCGGCGACTTCGAAACACTTAAGGGCTTTCTCCTTATCACGCAGCATCTGGGTATAGTAAGGCCCATACGAAGGGTTTGCATAATCCCCAAATCCTGCACACAGCGCAAGAAACCATTCGAAGATACCCATCACAACCAAATCACCCTTGTCCCGTGCTTCCCAGGTATGCTTGAAATGGGCCCTGCGCAATTCTTTCATCATGGGCCAGCAATCAAGTCTTTTTGTTTTATATTTCTTCATATTTCCCACCACAGCACCCTCTACTATGGATGGAGCCCCACGGGAAAAGTCCGTGGTTCCCAAGAGACGCCCATAAGGGGCGAACATCCCGTACCAGAGGACCAATCCGCCCACGGCTAGAACCTGTGGTCCTCTTGGTTCGGGACAGAGACCCTTATGACATCTGTCATGTTTCGATTCGTATCATATCGAGAAGGGATTCTATCCTGATGCGAACTTGTCCCAAAGAGATAGGGGCATCTATCTCTACAACCACAGTCGGAATATTCAGTTTGTTCAGTGCAGACTCAATACTCGGCGTATCAAATTGATGAGGCTCGCAGAACTTCTGCAATACGATAACAGCGGCCTGAATATTGTACTCCTTTGCGAGACGGAGCACATGAGGTAAGCGCCGTCTCTCCGGGAAATCCTTGGCAGGACACGGGGGTCTTTGAACATATCGGTTGGCCATGGCTCGAAGCCGGTCTTCTCCAGGGATAATCTCGCCCCAGAAATATCTGCTCCCTACACAATGATCATCAATGACGATGTTTGCACCCCATGATTCTATGGCCCTTAAGAGCTCAATGTCGTTGTTCTCGCTGCCTAAGATCATTAATCTGATCCCGGGGCTTATCCTATTCTTTTGGCCGGGCAGATCAGCAATCACCGGTCTCATGATCTCATTATGCTCACCTTTATCCATGAGCTGGCTCGCCAATACCGTTTCCATAGCCTCTGTCCCTGAGAGCAGGGGTGGTTCATTCTTTCTGAATGCATACAATTCTTTCATCAATTGACGGTTCCCGTTATAGGTTCCGATCGATCTGTCTAATGCATCTACCGTGATGGTCTTGCCGTTCCACGTCTCAAGTGCACTCTTGAATTCCTCAAATTCCCCCGTGAGACACGCGTCCGCCGATCTGCTCTGAATACAGCCGGGAACAAATAAATAGTGCCAGAAGGGGACAGGAATATGTTTCACCCAGGCCGAGAAAACCTCCTGGGTATGAAAACAGGAAGCCCCGATGACCAAGCCATCGAGGTAATCGTAATGTCCCCGGAGCCCCTCAGCCAAGCAGTTACGACTAAAGGGACACCACTTATTCCGAGAGCAATATTCGTCGGTGATCGTTTGTGATTCATTGTTGCCTACGATCCTCACAGGAAGCATGCCTGCGGCATAAATGATCTCCTCAGGCACATAGGTGCAAAAATAGCCGATGACCTTACCGCCGGTTTTGGCCTTCCAGTCTTTCGCATACCGGTGCCGATCCTGAACGACATCATGAAAGGGTTTGAATAGTTCCATCTGAGAAATACCCATCACTCTTGTCCAAATTAGGTTTGAGATTTCCCCTGTCCTGTCACCCCGAACTTGTTTCAGGGTCTCAAAATGCCTTATTTCGTGAGATGCTGAACCAAGTTCAGCATGACTTGGAAAGAAGAAACCTGAATCTCGAAAAGCCAAGCTATTTATCAAAAACCTTTATGAAATCAACCTGTTTTTTGAACATCTCAGTCTAATTTGGACAGTAATGGACTATAGGTATTTCGTGAACTCAGACATGTCCTTGATTTCTTCCAGGTTCAAGGCTAGCGCCACGATCTTATTTAAAGTCCTCTTAGAAAACTTTTTTGCTGAATATTTGGCGCAATCCATGAATTTAGATACAACTGCCTCATCACTCATAGGGTTATCCGGATGCCCACAAGCAAATTCTAAGCTTTTCGAATAGGTCCTTCCGTTCTTAGCCTCTATCTGCAGGGAGCCTTGCGTCGCCTGCCGCAGGCTCAGTTTTTCATCCACTCGATATAAAACTCTCCGAGCCAACTCAAGGACCATCGGATCGGATAAGGCGCGCGGATTAAAATGATCTAAAGTTACTTTCCCGTGCACGACCGCTGTGGCAACAGTAAAGGGTAAACTGAACTTAGCCTCGATGGCTGTGACGGGATTCATTTTATTTTCTAAGGGTTCACAAAGCATTTTGTTCACGGGGCTGACGGTCAAACGAATTTCCTTTATCTCACTTGGTTTTAGATGATGCTTCTCCAAGATTTGAAGTGTTGCATCGATATAAGCATGGGTGCCCCTGCAACTCGGCCATGGTTTGAAGCTGACGTGAGCACCCTCAAAGATTTTTCCAAGCCCGTTCGTTAGTGAGAGCGGATCCCATTTACCTCTTGAATAAATATTGAACAGTCCTGCCCTCCCTTCAAAGGGGTGCTCAAACCCTGTAATACCTTTTTGCGCAAGAAGTGCCGATAGCAGGCCCGCCTTTGCCGAAAAAGCATCTCGAATGGCTCTGATCATTGAATTAGAACTATAGATCAATTCGGCACTGCAGGTTGCCTGACACAGGGTTAACGAAAAAGCATTTCGTATCTGTTCCGCATCGAGCTTTAACAACTTGCCGCCAGCGGTCGTTGCTCCAAAAGCTTCCAAGATCGGTGGCATATACCAGCCGTACTCAACCGCATTCTCTTTAACAGCAAGACCCAACCTTGCAACCAGGTCACTTCCAAGGGTGAGCGCGGCAATGAAATCTTTGCCGCTCACGTTTCCTAGACTTTCAGCTATTGCAAGGGCAGCAGGTATGGCTGCTGCGTTCGGATGAACAAGTGCCCTATCATGAGTATCCTCAAAATCCAAGGCGTGGGACATCGAACCGTTAGCAAATGCCGCCATGCACGCCGGTACCTTAGCATCGAAACCAAGGATTGTGCTTTCCTTTTTTCCACCCTGCTCGATCGCCAAGGTGACAAACTGTTTGCACCCCTCACCCAGCTTGCCTGCAGCTAATATGACACCGATGGCATCTAAAAGACTCTTTTTCGTCACCGCTGCAACTTCCCTGGGGATATCATCATAGTCGGTGTCAACGATATTCTTGGCCAGGGTTAAAGATTCATTCACTATTGATTCCCACCTTTAAGCTGCCTTCAAACTAATACAAACGAAATAACTATCGTTACAGTCATTGCGAACCCGAAGCCCTACAACGCATGGTGTCCAGGGCAAAGGGCGCGGCAATCTCGTCCTTGTCCGTTTCGGGTAGGGGAGGCTTCAGCCTCCCGAAATCAGGGCGACTGAAGTCGCCCCTACCCATCTTTCGAATCGGGTTATAACAGGACCACCTCATCTCCGTTGATGTCGTATTTCGTATCAACCCCCTCATTCCTTGTCACTTCTTCCATGTACCTGACGACCTCCCCGAACCGTTTATCCTTTGAAGTGAGAATCTCCGGCTCAGCCGTCTTTTTGTCGACATAGGTGGGCAGGAAAGAGACGCTTTTTATTGTGCCGTTGGAAATGATACATTTCACAATAATCGTCTTTTGGGAATCCGTCGGAAAATTATAGAGGCATTCAAAGTCTGGGATCCAATCCGGGTTGAGCTTCTGTATTTCCTTGAAGCTTTTGCTTTCGGCATGTTCCTTCGTAAAGGGAAGGTCCACTGCGAAATTACAGAGGCTATAGAAGATCGCTTTCCCTTGATAGATTTCAATGCCTTTCAATATGTGAGCGTGATGGCCTAAGATTAAGTCTGCTCCAGAATCAATAGCGACATGGGCCATGTCTCTTTGATAAGTTGCCAGTACAGCAGGTATAAAATGAATACCCCAGTGCATTGACAAGATGACAACATCTGCCTGCGTCTTGGCCTTTTTAATATCCTCACTCATCGCTTCGAGGTCTTCCCTGTTGGGGAAGGTGTGGATCCGGCAAGGTGTGCCGGGTTGGTCGTGCTCGATCTGTTCATACAAGGTCCATGCTCTCATCGGGGCGCAGCCTGGCCTGTTAGCATCGGCCCAATATCCCATGGGCAGGATCGTGTTGTAAGCCAGAAATGCCACTCGACTGCCTTTAGACTCAAGGATAGCTGGCTTGCGAGCTTCTTCAATATTCTTGCCAACCCCTATGACTGAAATCCTCTCCCCTTTCAAAGCCTCGATGGTATCAAAAAAGGCTTCTTGTCCCCAGTCCATACAGTGATTGCCAGCGAACGAAACCACACGAATACCAGCCTCCTTGATGGCTCGGGCTGTCTTTGGATTGGCCCGTGTCGTATGCCTTGCCTGCGGCAGGCGAGTCCCTCTTTCAGAGATATTAATTTCAAGCTGGCAAAATGTCGTATCAGCTTGGCCCAGTGTACGGGTCACATTTTTGAAGATAGAGGCGGGATCTTCCCTGCAGGGAGCGACATCTCCAACCGCATAGAACAATATTTCCTTATCGCTGCTATTTCCCATTTGTTACTCCGTATATCATATTACGGAAGTCGATGGTCCCACTCACCCAGTGACCAATCTCTTTCATTCGTAGCGCAGACATGCCACATAGTGACCAGGAGCAACCTCTTTCAGTGTGGGTTCGGTTTCAGAACAGATTTGCCTCGTATTGGAACATCGGGTATGAAACCGACACCCACTGGGAGGATTCAGGGGACTGGGCACCTCTCCTGAAATGACACATTCTCCACGTATTGCATCAGGATCATCGGGGAGGCACGCGGAGAATAGCGCCTTCGTATAGGAATGTAACGGATTTGAGCATAAATCGTCACTTGCTGCAGTTTCAACAATCCTCCCAAGGTACATTACACTGATTCGGGTACTCATATACCTCACGGTAGCCAGATCATGGGCGATGAAGAGATAACTTATCCCAAGCCTCTTCTGGAGGTCCTTGAGGAGATTCAAAATTTGAGCTCGAATAGAGATGTCTTGAGAGGAGACCGGCTCATCGAGGATGATCAGTCGTGGGTCAGAAGCCAGGGCCCTGGCAATGGCTATCCTCTGCCTTTGTCCCCCACTGAATTCGTGGGGATATTTCCTGGCATCGCTTGGATCGAGTCCTGTTGCCTCCAGTACAGTTGCAACCCGATTCCCGATCTCTTTTTTGTCAAGAGCGCTATCCACCGAAATCGGCTCACTGATGATGCTTCCTACTTTCATCCTTGGGTCAAGGGAGGAAAACGGGTTTTGAAAAACAGGTTGCACGCACTTCCGAAACTGCTCAAGGTCTTCTCTATTGAACTCTTTCAAATCCTTACCGTTAAATAGAATAGAGCCTTCGTTTGGCTTATCCAATAAAAGGACGAGTTTGGCCACCGTTGTCTTCCCACATCCGGACTCTCCCACAAGACCCAGGGTTTCTCCCACTCCAATCGACAAATCCACACCGTCAACCGCTTTTACCCAACCTGCTACTTTCCCGAATAGAATCCCCCTTGTCACAGGAAAGTATTTCTTAAGGGCACGAGTCTCCAGATAAGCTTCGCTCATTGGTGCTCCAGTGGATACCAGCAACTTACATGGTGATCTTCCCCCACTGCCACCTGAGAAGGTTCCTCCTGAACGCATCTTTCTTTGGCATTGGCACAACGAGGAGAGAATCTGCATCCGGTCGGCAATCGGTCGAGTTTGGGCGGGTAACCTGAGATGGAGATCAATCGGTCTATCTTTATTCCCAATTTCGGAACTCCCCCTATCAGAGCAGCCGTGTACCAGTGTGCAGGTCTTTTGAAAATGTCTCTCACCGGAGCGCTCTCTATCATGGCCCCGGCATACATGACGCACACCCGATCACACATGTGTGCCACAATTCCAAAATCATGGGTAATAAAGATGAGCGCCATGCCCAACTCCCGTTGAATATCCTTGAGGAGTTGCAGGTATTGTGCCTGGATGGTCACATCAAGAGATGTGGTGGGCTCGTCAGCAATGAGAAGACGCGGCTGGCAGGATATGGCAATGGCTCCAACCACTCGTTGCCTCATGCCGCCGCTCATTTGATGGGGATAATCTCTGACGCGCATCTCCGGTGAAGGAATTCTGACCCGCCTTAACACTTCCACCACATTGGCAGTTAAGCCATCTTTCTCATAGGCATGGGTGACGATCGCTTCTTTTATTTGATCACCGATAGCAAACACCGGGTTTAGGGACATCATCGGGTCCTGAAGGATCATGGAGATTTCTCGTCCGCGAAGCTTTCGCAACTCTCTCTTGCTCATCGTCAAAATGTCCTTGCCCTCGAATAATATTTTCCCGGTGATCCTGTGGTTCTTAGGCTGAGGGACAAGTCTCAAGATGGAGAGACAAGTCATGGTCTTCCCGCATCCTGATTCACCCACAATCCCCAACGTCTCATTGTCATTTACATAGAAGCTAACGCCATCTACCGCCTTGACGACGGAATGCTTACCAACAAAATGAGTTTTAAGATCGATCACCTCGAGGATCTTTGTTCCCATCACTGCCTCAGATCATCACTGCCCCAATGAACAAACGCAATAAACGATTTTACATAATCTGTAGGGTGCGTTCCCCGAACGCACCGCCGATGGCATGATCGGGGATCATGCCCTACAGATTCGTCATGGAGCAAAATGCGTTTGTATTACGTAACGTACTCACGCCGGAGGGCTGGATTGAGTAACTCTGTAAGGGTATCACCCAAGACGTTCACTGAAAGGACCGTGAATAGAATGGCCAATCCTGGAATCATACAGAGCCACCACGCAGAGACAACGTACGACCTGCCTTCGGCGATCATAGAACCCCACGAGGGTGTTGGGGGTGGAATCCCAACACCCAGAAAACTGAGGGATGACTCAATGATAATCACGGTGCCCACCTGGAGGGTCGCCAGGATAATAAGAGAACCCGCCACGTTCGGCAAGATGTGCCTCAGCATGATGCTTGCATCAGAACACCCGGCCGTTCTAGCCAAGTCTACGTAATCTCTCCCTTTGATTTTCAATGTTTCGCCTCTGGCCATCCTCGCATATTGTGACCAAAGCACCAAGCTGATGATCAGAATAATATTAGAAAAACTTGGTCCAAACAGGACGCCGAAGAGCAGGGCGAGCAGGATGATCGGGAGGGAAAGCGCCAGGTCGACTACCCTCATGATGATGGTATCCACCCAACCCCCAAGATAACCAGAGACAATCCCTAACAGTGAACCGATACATCCAGCAACAACGATGGCGAGCACACATACTGCCAACGAAATTCTCGCACCATAGATGAGTCTGCTCAGGACATCCCTGCCTAGCAAGTCAGTGCCTAAAATGTGTGCCCTGCTTCCTCCGTTCTGCCAGCAAGGCGGCTTTAAACGCTCGCCTAATGAACCCACCTTGGGATCAAAAGGAGCGAGAAACGGGGCCAATAGGGCTGTGAACACTAAGACCAACAATATAAAGACCGCTATGGCAACGACTGCTTTATTAAAAAGCATACTTCAATTTTCCCAACCGCCCTTTGCAGGAATCAATCTCATCACTCTTTCAAACTTTCACTCATTCGTGTATCTGATACGAGGATCAACCCAAGCGTAAAGGACGTCAACGATGAGGTTGGCCAGGATATAGAGCGTCGTCATAAATAGGATGACTCCTTGCATCACAGGAAAGTCTCGGTTTAAGATTGATTCATAAGCGAGACGACCAATTCCAGGCCACGAAAAAACTGTCTCAATCACCACGGCTCCAGTAATCATCGTCGCGAAAAAAGTACCCATAAAGGTAATGACGGGCATCAGACTGTTTCTTAAGGCGTGCTTCCAGATCACGATCGCTTCTGATACCCCCTTGATCCGGGCGAGTTTTATGTATTCGCTGTCGAGAACTTCCAACATACTTGACCGGGTCAAGCGTGTCACAGCGGCCACTGTGAATAAGCCCATTGTAGCCGCGGGCAAAATAAAATGTCGTATGCCTCCGTACCCGGAAGTGGGTAACAAACGAAGTTTCACACTGAAGAAATACATGAAGACAATCCCAAGCCAAAAAGCCGGCAATGACTGTCCCAGCAAAGCTAACAACCTTGCTAATGCATCCACAAACGACCCTCTTTTTACAGCTGACAGAACTCCTAGTGGTATTCCAATGAGGATGCTTATGATCAGTGCTACCAACGCTAGTTTCAAGGAGGCAGGGAACCTCTCCAGGATCAAGGTAAGTGCAGGCCGGTTGTCGCCGGCCACCGATTTACCGAGGTCTCCTTTCAGCGCATTGAACATAAAGATGCCATATTGTTCTAGAACGGGTTTGTTCAGCCCAAGTTGTTCTGTTATACGGACCCTGTCTTCTTCTGTACTATATTGACTCAACAGCATCGATACGGGATCACCGGTCAATCTCCCTAGCAGAAAGACAATCACACTCATCAAAAACAGCGCGATCATCATCTGAATAAGACGTCTCGAGATATATCGCTGCATTGCTTTATGCTCTTATGACTCCCCTTACACAAATGGGCGATGTCGGCACAAAAAACCTCTCCCCTGATAGACTGAATTATCAGGGAAGAGGCCGATTTTTTGTTACGATTTCAGATCAATGTCTATATGCCTAATGATTGGCTACTTAGAACGCGTAATGAGGTCAATATTCGTAGCGTACTCGCTTAAGGTTGGCCATTTTGCCAATTTCTTGCTGGCGCCATATGGCTCGTTAGCAAATACTAAGAAAACATGGGCAGCCTCGTCCCGTAGATATTCGCAAAACTTCTTAAGAAGGGCGCTTCTCTTCTTAACATCCACCTCCTTATCAACCTCAAGCA
Organism: uncultured Syntrophaceae bacterium; assembly: GCA_964390545.1. GTDB lineage: Bacteria > Desulfobacterota > BSN033 > BSN033 > UBA1163 > CAYMJV01. Next base: position 5,390 of record CAYMJV010000003.1, on the reverse strand, counting down.
TTTTGGCCTCTGTCTCTTCTGTTACATAGGTTGCAAATACACTTTTAGCAATAACGACAGTCTGCATCCCTGAAGCCGTATTGGTAAACGCAAGTCCTCGATGTGTCCATACATAGTCATTTGCCTTGCCCTGTCCTCCTGTCCAGGCTTGCCTTAGGCTAGGGTATTCAGTGGGTTCTATTTTGACTTTGAGGCCTACTGCTTGCCAGTACATGCCTACCGCCTCGCCAATCATTGGAAGCTGAGCTCCAGGGGTGGTTGTGAAGGTCTTTAGAGTGATTTCAAAACCATTCGGATAGCCTGCAGCCGCCAAAAGCTGCTTTGCCTTTTGTGGGTCATACGGATAGGCCGCCACATCAAAAAACTCCCGAGCTGGAATATCACTCGCCGCTGGTTTTGCCTCGCCACGAAATATGTTCTTAACAATCGCTTCTTTGTCAACAGCATAGTTCAGAGCCTGACGTACTCTCTTATCAGCCCAGGGAGCGTTGGGGTTGTAACGCTTAGGGTCTGTTTTTATCAGCCCACCCAACCTGATGATAGGAACCCAATTATATTTTACAGAAAAGACATTAAGCCCCGATGCTTTTAAGGAATCAATCGAATCATAGTTAATAGGAACCAGATCCACCTCTCCCGTTTTCAGCATCGCTATCCGGGTTGACTCCTCCGGGACCACCAAGAAAGTAATATTCTGGAAGTCCGGCTTGACCCGCCAGTGCTTTTCGGCACCTTCGATCGCCTTGAGCTTAACAGACACTCCCTTTTTATGCTCAACCAGAGTAAAGGCACCTGTTCCGATCGGGTGTGCGTTTGCTGTTTCGTCCCCTTTCGCTTCGAGATATTTCTTGCTCACAATTTGCAGACACAAACCGTTGGACATGTATCCAAGATCAAACTCAATATCGGGTACGTTCAAGCTAACAACAACCTTATATTTTTCTGGCGCCTCGACTTTTTTCACCAATCTCCGCATTGTAGATGCCGGGCCAACAACGGATTTCGGATCGATTAATCTTTCGAGAGAATACTTGACATCCTCAGAAGTCAGTTCCCCGTAACCCTCGTGAAATTGAACTCCTTGACGAATCCAGAATGTCCAGGTCATGCCGTCCTTCGACATCTCCCATTTTGTAGCCAGCCCGGGCGTAGCCTGGCGGGTTTCTGGATCCAGATAAATCAAATACTCATAGATCGGGTCCAGATAATACTTGCGCGCCGCTCCGCCATTCCAGGGCAGCAAAGTCTCCTCATGTAAAGAAGACATCCCTACGACCACTGTGCCAGCAGGGACGGGTGCAGATTGAGCAGGACCCACCAAGCAAAGCGTCAGTGCCAACATCAAAATGACAGAAAAACCAGTACATCGCTTCCGCACTTCTTTCTCCTTCATCTCGCACCTCCTTAGGGTTTGATCCGTTGTCCTAGGCCACTAGACAACCGGACCCTTTCTGAACCTAATCTCAATACCCAATTTCCCTCCATGTCCCACCCCTCGTTCGGGACCGCCTGCCTGCCCTGTACCATGCTAGGTTCAGGGCCTGCCGGTAGGCAGGGGGCAGGAGCAGAGGGCTTTACTGCTTAGAGCGAGTGATGAGGTCGACATTAGTAGCGTACTCACTTAGGGTTGGCCATTTTGCCAATTTCTTGCTGGCACCATAAGGCTCGTTAGCAAATACCAAGTAAGCACAGGCAGCCTCATCCCTGAGAAATTCACCAAACTTCTTAATAAGGACACTTCTTTTCTTCAGGTCTAATTCCTTCTCAATTTCGAGGACCTTAGCCTCTGTCTCCTCTGTCGCATAGGTTGCAAATACGCTCTTAGAATTATTATCTGCCTGCAACCCGCTAACCGTGTTGGTAAATGCAAGCCCTCGATGCGTCCAGACATAATCAGTTGCCTTGGCACTTGTCCAGGCGCCTCTAACAGAGGTCCAGTCCGTCGGGACGATTTTAACATTGAGTCCCACTGCCTGCCAATACATACCTACAGCCTCGCCGATCATCGGAAGCTCAGCTCCAGGGGTTGTCGTAAAAGTCTTCAGAGTGATTTCGAAACCATTCGGGTAACCTGCCTCTGCCAAGAGCTGTTTTGCCTTTTGTGGGTTGTAGGGATAGGCCAGGATGTCAAACCACTCCGAAGCTGGAATACTCACTGCCGCTGGTGTTGCTTGACCATGAAATATGTTTTTGACAATACCCTCTCTGTCAATAGCATAGTTCAGTGCTTGCCGTACCCTTTTATCAGCCCAAGGAACGTTGGGGTTATAAAATTTAGGCGATGTCTTTATGAGTCCTCCTAATCTGATGACGGGAACCCAGTTATTCTTAACAGAAAATACGTTCAGCCCCGAGGCTTTTATGGATTCGATGGAATCGTAGTTAATCGGAACCAGATCAACTTCACCCGTTTTCAGCATCGCTAACCGGGTTGACTCTTCCGGTACCACTAAGAAGGTGATATTCTGGAAGTCCGGTTTGACGCGCCAATGCTTTTCGATACCTTCAATCGTCTTCAGTTTAATAGATACTCCTTTTTTATGCTCTGCCAAAGTAAAGGGGCCTGTCCCGATAGGATGAGCATTTGCTGCTTCGTCCCCTTTCGTTTCCAGATACTTCTTAGATACGATTTGTAGACACAAACCATTAGACATGTAACCACGGTCAAACTCAACATCGGGCACTTTCAATGTGACGACGACCTTATATTTCTCCGGTGCCTCAACTTTGTCTATTAGCCTTCGCATTGAGGATGATGGTCCAACAATGGATTTAGGATCTATCAATCGTTCAAGAGAATACTTAACATCTTCCGCAGTAAGTTCCCCATAGCCCTCATGGAATTGGACCCCTTGACGGATCCAGAAGGCCCAGGTCTTGCCGTCCTTCGACATCTCCCATTTTGCAGCCAGTCCGGGCTTCGTCTGGCGGGTTTCTGGATCCAGGTAAATCAAATATTCATAGATCGGGTCCAGATAATATTTACGCGGCCCACCACCGTTCCAAGGCAGGAAAGTCTCCTCGTGCAAAGAAGACATGCCTACAACCACGGTGCCAGTAGGGACGGGTGCAGATTGAACAGGACCCACCACGCATAGCGACAGTGTCAAAATCATAATGAGAGAAAAACCAATACCTAGTTTCCGCAGTCCTTTCTTCTCCATCTTTCACCTCCTAAAGATTTGATAGTGAATCTCTCCGTACTATTTTTTCACAATGATTTTGAACAGTATCTCAGAAACTTCTTTTATAGTCAACCGTCCTTCTGGTCTATACCATCTTGGAATCGAATTAAGCATGCCTAGGATACCAAAGGTGACGATCTTTGCATCTAAGCCTTCAAAATACCCCCTCTCCTTCATTTCAGTAACAATGTTTTCAAAATATTTTTCATAATTCTTGCGGTTCTGTGTGTACATTTTTCTATATTTCGGTGGCAACATTTTCATCTCATTCAGATAAATATTCAAACCACCTATATCTTCAATCACTGAACTGAGATGATTTTCGAAAGCCGCTCTGAGCTTTTCTGCAGGCTCCGATTTATCTAAACTGGAGATCCTTTCCAAATTTGCGGTGAGATTATTACCAGATTGCTCAAGGATATGGACCAGTAAGTCCTTTTTGCTTTTTATATAGTGAAAAAGCGTGCTCTTGTGTACTCCGACTTTATCGGCAATTTTTTGTAACGAGGTGCCTTGATAGCCCTCGCTACTGATTAAGTCTGCGGCAACTGCGGATATTTGCTTTTGCTTGTTATCTCGCATGATTTCTTAAGCCCGAACCATCCACCAACCGGTTGGTTTATAGCAAAAAACCATAGTCCTGTCAAGCAGAAATTGAGGTCTCCCCGAATTTGTTAGCGGATTAATGGTTTAGCGGGTTTTTTCGGATCTAGCGGGTTCCGGCGATTGCGGAGTAATAGTATTCTGATTTTGATGAACAAATATTGTTCATAACATTTCATTCTTTCTACCAGAACACCAGGTGCGAAGGCAATTATTACAGAGGAGAGCCAATCCTAGCTGTCATCAATCAGACGAAGGGAGAGGTCTGGGGTCCTGGACTTCCATTTCCTTGTCACAACAAACTGGATTGCCTTCACCGGCTTTGGTACAGAGAATCTCTGTCCCACATACCGAACAACGATATCTCTTTCCAAGTTGACTCATTATCTATCACCTCCAACAGAAACAAGAAGGTTGAGGTTGAGGTTCGTCTTTTTTTAGCCTTAACCTTAGCCTTAACCTCAGCCTATAATAGGTCTATTTCTTTAGTTCCATCGGTTGCCCGCAGCAGTGGACTGTCCCATTACCACCTCTTGTCACGATAAACTCTGAACCACATTTCTTACACACATACCTCTTCCCAACTTGATTCGCCATTTCTGTCATACCTCCTTAATTGTAGGGCAGGCCACTGTGCCTGCCCAAATGCAGGATCGGCACGGTGGCCGACCCTATATACCTAAAGAATTAAGTTTTTTCTTGTCCTTAACCCCAGCCTCAGCCTCACTTAGGGCTGTCCATATTCCTCGCGAAGCTTTTTTCTTAAAACCTTACCCATTGGATTACGTGGTAAAGAATCTAAAAAGACAACTGACCTGGGTCGCTTGAACCCGGATAACTTTGACCGACAGTACTCTATAATCTCCTCTGAAGTAGCGGCCTTGCCTTTTTTCAGGACGACCACCGCTCGAGGCTCCTGCCCCCACTCCGGATCAGGCACTCCAATAACTGCCGCCTCTTCAACCTTGGGATGAGAATGAAGGACGTTTTCAACCTCTTCTGGCGAGATATTCTCACCCCCTCGAATGATCATATCATCCCCGCGGCCTGCCAAATAGATATAACCTTCCTCATCCATCCATCCCATATCCCCTGTGCGGAGCCACCCATCTCGAGTCATCACCTGAGAGGTCTTTTGCTCGTCACGCCAATAGCCTGTCATGATCCGGGGACCTCTGGCCCAGATCTCCCCTACATCCAGCGATGGTAACGCCTTTCCTTCTTCATCGACAATTTTCACTTCCACATCGGGTAAGGGCTTACCAATAGAGGAGGAAAGCCTTTTTAATTTTTTCTCTTTTTGCTCCTCCGTACCTTCAATTACATGGTCTTCAGGACCTAATGTTGTTATGGTAGAGGCCGTCTCTGTCTGCCCAAAGGCATTGATAAATTTAACCCATGGCATCATCTTGATGGCCTTCTTGATGACCTCAAAGGGCATGGGAGCTGCACCATAAGTGATGACCTTCAGACTCGATAAATTGTATCGATTGAAGTCAGAATCATCGATGACCCTTTTCAGCATGGTCGGGACTAACATCGCACGAGTGGCCTTCTCCTTTTGTATCGCCTCTAACCATTCCTTGACCTCAAATTGCCTCA
>CAYMJV010000002.1:0-89283 GCA_964390545.1 uncultured Syntrophaceae bacterium | reverse complement strand
GATCCTCGAACCCAGCAGTTTCTTGCTGGTAAACCTGCAGTAAAGCTCTTTGTGAAAGAGGAAGGATGGTATCGGGTAAGTCAGTCTGAGCTTGTTGCAGGTGGGCTCAATCCCAAAGCGAATCCTCATCATTTACAGCTCTATGTAGATGGCAGAGAGCAACCTATTCGAGTGATAGGGAAGGGGGATAGGTTTGATACCATTGAATTCTATGGGGTGGGTTTAGATACTCCTTCAACGGATACAAGGGTCTACTGGTTAGTGGAAGGGTTTAAGCCTGGCAAGAGGATCCATGAGCTTAAGGGTTACTCGGGTTCATTGGGTTCATTGAGTTTATCGAGTTTTCCACATACGGTGCAGGTAAAGGATCGGTGGATCTATCTTCCGGCTATAAAGAATGGGGAAGAGGAGAACTTCTTTGGGGCAGTGGTTTATGGCAGTGGGGTCGACCAGCTTTTGGGAGTCAACCATCTTGATGTAGCCGCATCAGGGGATGCGTTGCTTGAGGTAGTGCTTCAGGGAGCGACCAGTGGGCCTCATCGGGTGAAGGTAATGGTCAATGACGAAGAAGTAGGGGAAATAGCCTTTGAGGGTCAGTCTAATGGATTGTTCCAGGTAGAAGTTCCACAGGCGTTTCTCCGTGAGGGAGACAATCTGGTGAGTTTTATTCCCCAGGGTGGAGAGATGGATGTGAGCCTTGTTGATAGCATTCGGTTAACCTACTGGCATACCTATACGGCAGATGATAACGGCTTAAGGCTAGCGGCACAGGGAGGAAACCATCTTACCCTTTCTGGGTTTAGCCATCCCAAGGTCAGAGTGATGGACATTACGGATTCGAATGAGGTGATTGAAGTGTTTGGTAAAGTGGAATCCCAGAAGGGGAGCTATGCGGTAAGCTTCAGGGTGCCTGGAACTGAGCTGAGGACTTTGTTGGCCTTAGCAGAGGAGAGGGTAAAGGCCCCAGAAGGAATCACCTCCAATCAACCTTCCTCATGGCATCAGAGCAAGGATGGTTATGATTTGGTGATGATTACTCATAGAGACTTCTTCGATACCCTTCAGCCTCTGAAGAAACTACGTGAATCTCAAGGATTGAGGGTAGCTCTTATAGACGTAGAAGACCTCTATGATGAGTTTAGCTCTGGCAATAAGAGTCCTAAAGCGATCAAGGACTTTTTAGCATCGGCAAAGTCCAATTGGAGGAGGTCTCCGAGGTATGTGCTGTTGGTAGGGGATGCCTCTTTTGATCCTCGGAACTACCTTGGGTCTGGGGATTTTGACTTTGTGCCAACAAAGCTGGTTGACACAGTGTATATGGAGACAGCTTCAGATGATTGGTTTGTGGACTTGAATAGCGATGGACTTCCAGAGATAGCGATTGGTCGGTTGCCTCTGAGCACGGTGGAGGAAGCCGGCACAGTGGTCTCCAAGATTGTGGGCTATGAAAAGACAAGAGGCAGGAATGAGGTCCTACTCGTAGCAGATCGTGTGGATAATTCGGATGATTTCAACTTTGAGGGAGCTTCCGAAGAAATAAGAGCTCTCCTTCCTTCTTCTCTGGTGGTAAGGAAGATCTATCGGGGTCAGTTTAGCAGTGATTCCCAGGCCAATGGAGTGCTTTTGAGTGCCATTAATCAGGGGCCTTTGTTGGTGAACTTCATTGGTCATGGTTCAATAGAGATCTGGAGAGGGATCCTTACGTCAGAGGATGCGGAGAATCTCCTCAACAGGGGTCTTCCTTTCTTTGTCAACATGACGTGTCTGAATGGTTATTTTCAGGATCCATATTCTGAGACTTTGGGAGAGGCGCTCATCAAGGCGAAGGGGGGAGGAGCCATCGGGATATGGGCTTCTTCAGGGCTGACTGAGCCTGACAAACAGGCCATCATGAATAAGGAGTTGATTCGTTTACTCTTTGGTCGTAATCCAATCACTCTTGGCGAAGCGACAGCAAAGGCAAAGAAAGCCGTCAGCGATCAGGACATCAGAAGGACTTGGATTCTGTTTGGGGACCCAAGCCAACGGCTTGCTCGTTAAACGTTATTAGTTAATTGTTATTCATTAATAGGCAAACCTTAATAAGTGAATTGTTATTGGTTATTAGGCAAAGCAGCAGAGGGCAGTGAACGAAAAGGGGCAGTAAGTAATAACGAGTAACGTATAACGAATAACGGAATGACTCAGATTCAAGCGAAGCGCTCCTTAAACGATAGTGTTCCTCAATCCAGGATTCCACTATTCCAATATTCCAATAACGCAACATTCCATTGTTTCACTCTTTTTTGCCTTGACAAAGTGCCACAATTAGGTATACTTTTTAGGTAACAAGTTAGTTACACAGAAGGAGAATTTGAATGAAAACAAAGGCCCATCTCGTTTTCCCAGAAGAAATTCTGAATGCAGTAGATGAAGTTGCTGGAAAGAGAAAAAGAAGCCTTTTCATTGTTGAAGCGACTCAGGAGAAATTGGAGCGAGAGCGATTTTTAAAAGCATTGGAAGGGACAAAAGGCGCGTGGACAGCCAACCGCCACCCTGAGTTGAGAACCAAACGTGATTTGGGACGGTATCTAAAAGAGAAAAGACGCTCCTACGAAAAGAGGGTAAAAAGGATGGTTCATGGCTAGATTCCTTCTGGATTCCGATATCGTCATTTGGCACCTACGAGGTAGAGAAGAAGTCACTGAGATGCTAAGGGATTTAGAAAGATTCGGGGTGCCTGGATGTTCGGCTCTCTCTGTTCTGGAGATTCAACTTGGAGTGAAGAAGGGCGAAGAGGAAAGGACCAATCATTTCTTTAAGTATTTAAAGGTTTTTGATGTGAATAGGGAGATTGCAGGCAAAGCTGCCCAATTGATTCGCGAATACAAGGGAAAAGGAGTGACGCTTGATATCCCGGATGCGGTCATCGCAAGTACCTGCATTTTGCATGACTTGATTCTTGTGACTTACAACAGGAAGCATTACCCGATCAAAGAGTTGGAATTTTACCCTGTCAAGATCAAATCCTGATCTAAATGCTCAAACCTGTAAAATGCTGTGGCGATTCTCCTGATAGCGTAGGCATTTGTTGCCGATGTTTATTAGTGTACTGCGTCAACAGTCCCTTTACTTTGTTTGTCATTCCGGGCGTGACCCGGAATCCAGTATTTCTCGGCTGGATTCCCGCTTTCGCGGAAATGACAGCTTCGGAACTGATGTAAAGAAGCGTTGGAACGATTAACAAACATACAAACGAAGTGTTCCTCAATCCAATATTCCAATCTTCCTTAGGGGGAATGCTGCCCATGACTCAGTCCGCAGAACTCATGACTTATCACTTATCTGGCAGGGAAGTTCTTCCCGAACTCGTAATGGAGGTTGTTAGCAAGGGGGTCGAATGCCGTTTACAGGCTAAAGGCTATAGCATGTCTCCTTTTATAAAGGATGGGGATATGATTACCATCTCCCCAGTGCCTGGTTCTCTACCAAGATTTGGAGATGTGATAGCTTTTATCCATCCAAAGACAGAAAAACTATTGGTTCATAGAGTGGTTTGGAAAAGTGGGGACGCTTGCCTTGTGAAAGGAGAGAATGCCCTTGAGCCAGATGGTCTGATCAAGAAGGAAAACGTGTTAGGTTTGGTAACGAAGGTGGAGAGGAAGGGGAAAAGAATATTTCTTGGTCTGGGGCCCGAGCGGTTTTTGATTGCCTTCCTAACCCGAACGAATCTTCTTCTCCCCATCCTACGCCCTGTATGGAGAGTCTTTCGGCCAGTAGTACGAATCTTCCTAAAATGAATGTACGATTTCAATTCGTTGAGATTTCGATCTTAGGTCTTGTGATCCTGTTGCTGGTGTGTGGGACCTATGTCCGGAATAGTCTGTGGAACAACCCGGTAGAACTCTGGGCCGAGTGTTTGAAGAAATCACCCAACAAAGCGCGCCCCCATGTGAATATGGGGAATGCCTTAGCACGGCTTGGAAGGACCGAAGAGGCTATCACTCACTTTTCTGAGGCCCTGAAGATTGACCCCGAATCCATGTCCGCCCACTATAACCTCGGTATTGCTCTGACCGAACAAGGAAGGACCGAGGAGGCTATCACCCATTTTGCGGAAACCCTGCGAATCGAGCCTCATCATGCAGACGCCCATTACTTTCTTGGATCTGCTCTGGTTCACCAGGGCAAAGTTGGTGAAGGGATAACTCACTTGACCGAGGCCATACGCATCAAGCCACAGCATGCCGACGCCCACAAGAGTTTAGGGGTCGCCCTTAGCCTGCAGGGCAGAATTGAAGAAGCTATCACTCATTTTCAGGAGGTTCTTCAGATCAACCCTCGCGATGGAAAAACTCATAATAACCTTGGGGCGCTACTGGTCCAGCAGGGTAGGGTCGATCAGGGGATGGCCCACTTTGCAGAGGCCTTGCGTACTAACCCTGATGATGCAGAGGCTCACTACAATATGGGATTTTCTCTAGCGAGTCAGAGGAAGTTTCAGGAGGCGATAGTGCATTTCGCGAAGACCTGCCAGATTGAACCCGAACATGTGAAGGCCCATTTTTCCTTAGGATTGGCGTATGTGGAAGCTGGAAACCAAACCGCAGCTCGAGGGGAATATGAGATCCTGAAAAGGCTCGATCCGGGTTTTGCAGAGCTTCTTATGAAGAGGCTTCGAGGAAACTGATCTTGACTTTCACCCTAACCAGGGCAGGTACTATCTATAGTGAACGCCAAAAGTAAGTTGTCATTGCGAGTAGCTAAGCGACGTGGCAATCCGACGAAGTCGTTGCGAGGGCGAAGCCCGTGGCAATCTCAGGAGATCCCTCGCTTCGCTCGGGACAAGGATTGCTTCACGGAGTTTACCCTGAGCCAGAGCATTAGAGATTCTTCGCTACGCTCAGAATGACAAAAAACGAAGGGTTCGCAATGACACCCTGACATCGTCAGCTTGTTTAAGTCGTCCACTGTAAAAGGAATTGATGAAAGGCTTATTCAAATACCTCAAGCAGGGACTTACCCGTACCCATTCTAAAGACAGGATCGGGGGTACAAGCGAATCTGCCGGGTTGAGAACCAGCCTTAGGAATCTTCGTCCCTTTGTCAGTAGGCACTGGCGAAAAGGACTGCTGGGTAGTCTCCTCATCATCTTAACTACCCTATTATCTTTTCCCCAACCTCTTATCACGCGCTATCTTATAGATCATGTCATCCTGAGCCGTCAACTGACTCTCCTAGCTGGAGTGGTACTTCTTCTTGCTGCCATTACCCTAACGGAGAAACTACTGAATGTGCTCCAACAATTCTATTTTACTCGTTTTGAGCAGGAGGTCATTTTAGACATCCAGCAGTCTCTCTTGGATCATGTTCTTCGACTCCCCAAGTCCTTTTTCGATGCGAACCAGACCGGATATCTGATGTCACGCTTGTCATCCGATGTCCAGGGACTCCGTTGGTTCTTTTCCAGCACCATCGTTTATATATTCAGTAACGGGCTGCGATTTATGGGGGGTATTGTTTTTCTAATTTATCTTGAATGGAGACTTGCCATCGGTGTTTTGGTCATCCTCCCGGCCCTTGTATTTTTCATCCGATACTTTTCAAAAAAGATGCATATTCTGAGTCATCAAAGCATGGAACAGCACGCTAAAGTTTCGGGTCAATTCCAGGAATCGCTCTCCTCGGTTTCTTTAATAAAAGCATTCTCATCTGAAATGCGAACGGTCGGATGCCTGATTTCGGAGTCAAGAAAGGCATTTCAAATTTCACTTGAGCAATCAACGGTAGGCTCCGTTGCCCATTTGATTATTTCTTCGACACCGGGAATTGCCCGTGTCTTTGTCCTGGCGTTGGGGGCCTATTGGGTGATTAAGGGAGAATGGACCTTAGGCTCTTTGTTTGCCTTTCAGGCTTATTTGGGATATGTGTTCAGCCCGGCTCAGTATCTTGCGACGGCTAATCTTGACCTTCAAGATGCACGAGCATCCCTGGAGCGAGTCTCGGCACTCTTTGATATTGTTCCGGAAGAAAATATAGGGAAGGGCACAACGATTGACAAATTAGCCGGGGAGATCGAATTCAGGAATGTTTCGTTCTCCTACGATTCTCGTGAGCCCGTATTAAAGAACATTTCCTTCCATGTGCGACCAGGAGAAAGAATAGCCATCGTAGGCCCGAGTGGCGTAGGAAAAACCACCCTCATAAGTCTTATTCTTCGATTCTATAAACCTTCTTCAGGTGAGATCTATTTTGACGGACGAGCAGCCTCAGAGTTTGACGTGAAAGCATTGCGCCAGAGGATCGGGTATGTGTCCCAGAATCCCCTTCTTCTCTCCGGAACGATCATGGAAAACCTTCGTTATGGAAATCCGGAAACCAGTGAGGAAGAGGTTTTCCGAGCAGCCAAAGTGGCCGATATTCATAATTTTGCCTATCACCTGCACAAGGGATATGAATCCGAAATTGGCGAGAGAGGGATCAATTTGTCAGAGGGACAGAAACAGCGACTCTGCATTGCCCGTGCGTTGGTTAAGAACCCGGACATACTCGTTTTGGACGAACCTGCTTCTGCCTTGGACAGTTTGACGGAAAAATCGATCTTCCAGTCCCTTCCCGACGTCGTCCAAAATAAAACGCTGTTTGTCGTGGCCCATCGAATTTCGACAATCAAAAATTCGGATCATATTCTCTTACTCAATGAAAATCGTCTTGTCGCCATCGGGAAGCACGAATCCCTTTTAGAAACCAATGACTACTACCGTTCTCTGGTTAGCTATCAGCAGGGCGGCGGTAATTAAGAGTGGATTTACGAAGAGAATAAGTCCAAAGCTCTCCCCTCCCACGGTGGGGAGGGGATTCACCCTGTTAGATAGAACATCTGTTGGACTGCAGGGCCCGTTAAAGAACTTATCTAACAGGGTAAAGGGGAGAGGGGACCAATGCGGACCAAATATTTATTGTCCAACCCCACCCTCACCCATCGAGAGAGTGTGTCGCAATGAGGGAAATGCCATACTTGTCATTCTGAACGAAGTGAAGAATCTCATAGAATCAATAAGTTAGAAAACAGAGATTCTTCGGCTAACGCCTCAGAATGACATTACGATACAGTCTCCGAGAGGGGGAGGGGAATAGGTGGGGAAACGAAACGGGCCTCCTAGCCCTAGCCTGAAGACCATCTTACGGGGTTTTTGCCGAAAGATTAAAATCGTATTTGAAGAAGTCGGTGGTCGTTTTTAATTGCACCTTAACTTCCTGGACAGGACCTGTCCCTTCTTTAAAACATTCAAGAAGAGTTTCTCTTCCCGTCCCGATTTGTCCTGTCCGAGGATCGATCTTTGCAAACTCGACTCCTTCGGGAATCGGGAAGTCCTGAACAGGTTTGTCCTTCAATACCTTTGACATAAACGTGACCCAAATAGGGGATGCAGCCCGTGACCCCGTTTCATCTTCTCCCAAAGATGTTTCATCATCAAATCCCACCCAGACCCCAGTAATGAATTCAGGCGTATATCCGATAAACCAGGCATCGATAAATTGGTCGGTGGTCCCTGTTTTAGCGGCTGCAGGTCTTTTAAGTGCTTTAGCCTTCCATCCGGTTCCATTTCGGACCACTCCTTCCAAAAGGTAGGTCATCAGATAGGCTGTTTGGGGGGTGAGAACTTGTTCTTCATTAGCCAATTCTCTTGGATAAAAAAAAGGAAGATTTTCTTCGATGAGATTCCCATCCCCGTCCAAAATTTTCTTAATGAAAATGGGTTTGAAGATCCTTCCTTGATTGGCAAAGACCGCATAGGCATTGGTCAATTCATAGAGGGAAAGGCTTGAAGACCCCAGGGCCATGGAAAGGTCGTGCTGCAGGGGAGACGAGATCCCAAGTTTTTTCGCATAGTCAGTAATGTAGTCAAGGCCGATGTCCTGAGCAATCTTCACGGTTACCACATTGACCGAATGGGTTAAGGCATTTCGAAAAGTGATCGGTCCAGAAAATTTTTCCCCATAATTTTTGGGTTTCCATTTCTTCTCTCCCCATTCATAGATGGACGGGGCATCCACAACGAGAGAGGTGAGGGTATAACCTTTATCTAATGCCGATGCATAGACAATCGGTTTGAAAGCGGAACCGGTCTGTCTCCGGGCTTGAATGGCTCGATTGAACTGGCTTTTCTTAAAATCCCTTCCCCCGACCATGGCCTTCACATATCCAGAAGCTAAGTCGAAACAGAGAAGGGATCCTTCCAAGGCGGCCGGTGCATCAGCCGGGTTATATTTTTCTCGTTTCTCAATTTCTTTCAACCCGGATTCCACTGACTCTTGAGCCGTTCTCTGAACGTTTAGATCGATGGTCGTGTAAACCCGAAGGCCTTTTTTGTATAAGGCCTCTTTCCCGTACTTGTCCTCCACATACTTTCTGACAGCCTCAACAAAATTGGGAGCCTTATCCATAATGGAATTCTGTTTCTCCTTAAACGTTAAGGGCATCTGTGAGGCTCTCCCGAGTTGGCCATCGGAAATAAACCCTATCTCAACCATTCGATAAAGGACGTATTGTTGCCTTTTTCTAGCCTGATCCGGATGATTCAGAGGAGAATATTTGCTGGGAGCCTGGGGCAACCCTGCCAGTAAGGCAGACTCTGCCAGATTCAGTTCTTCAATCGATTTTCCAAAATAATTCTCGGCCGCCGCAGCAACCCCATAGGCTCCATGTCCCAAATAGATTTGATTTAGATATAGAAAAAGAATTTCTTCCTTGGTAAGATTTTTTTCGATCTTGAAAGCCAAGATGGCTTCACGGATTTTCCTTGCAAAACTCTTTTCCGGGGAGAGGAGGAGTGATTTAACCACCTGCTGGGTGATGGTACTGCCCCCTTGAAGAATCTCTCCTGAAAAAATATTCCGGGACAGGGCTCTGAGAATGGCAAGATAATCGAGACCTTTGTGTTGAAAAAACCTGGCGTCCTCCCCAGCCACAAAGGCTTGAATCAGATAATTGGGCATTCGATCAAGGGAGACGACCTCTCTCTTTTCGAAGAAAAATTCGCCAATGAGTTCCCCATCATCAGCAAAGAAACGGGTGATCGTGGAGGGTTTATAGTTCCTTAAGGTTTCAATACTTGGCAGCCCATAGGTGAAATAGAAATAGGAAAGAATCCCAAACACGAAGACCACTGTAATGAGGATCATTACAATGGAGATCGAAATCTTAATCCACTTTTCAAGCCGATTCGATATCATCGAATTCTTGGCCCTTTTGACTAAGCCTAAGACTTTGTTGTAAATACCCTCGAATCCTCGACCTAAGGGTTGACTTCTTTTTTCATAAAATATAATAATTATATTAATTTTTCAACAATTTAGCGAGGCCAAGCAGAATCGGTTACCTGGCCGGCGTTAATGACGAGGCCGAATCCGTGGTGGAGGCATACCCCAGGAAGGAGACTATGAAAGAGACCCTTTCCATTTTAATCCCTGTTTTCAATGAGGAAGAGAACATCCTTCCCCTCTATGAGCGGCTAACCAAAGCACTTCAGAAAGCAGACAGACCTTACGAAATCCTGTTTATCGATGATGGGAGTTCAGACGGATCTCTGGAACTTCTCCTTGACATCACCCAAAAGAACTCAAATGTGAAGGTCATCAGTTTCTCCCGTAATTTTGGACAGACAGCAGCCCTCAGCGCTGGAATCGATTTCTCAAGAGGGGAAATTGTCATCCCGATGGACGGGGACCTTCAAAATGATCCGGAAGACATCCTTTCCCTTCTTCAAAAAATTGAGGAAGGATATGATGTCGTTAGTGGCTGGAGGAAAGACCGGAAAGATCCATTCTTCACCCGTCGATTCCCCTCGATGATTGCGAACAAGATGATTTCACTGATTGGAGGGGTTCGCCTCCACGACTATGGATGTACCCTCAAAGCCTATAAAAGAGATATCTTAAAGAACATCCGACTCTATGGTGAAATGCACCGGTTCATTCCCATTTATGCCCACTGGATTGGAGCACGGGTTTCTGAGATACCAGTGAACCATTTTCCGAGGAGATCCGGATCATCGAAATATGGCATGAGCAGGAT
Source organism: uncultured Syntrophaceae bacterium (assembly GCA_964390545.1). Taxonomy (GTDB): domain Bacteria; phylum Desulfobacterota; class BSN033; order BSN033; family UBA1163; genus CAYMJV01. Next base: position 79,226 of record CAYMJV010000002.1, on the reverse strand, counting down.
CTTTAAAGTCATTTTAGACCTCATGGTGGTGAAGTTTCTTCTCTCTTATTCCCAGAAACCGATTTATGTCTTTGGAGGGTTGGGTCTTCTTATGATCCTGGGTGCCTTTCTGTCCGGAGGGTATGCTGTCTATCTGAAAATCTTCAAAGGAGTTTCCTTCATTCTTACACCCCTTCCTTTGTTGTGCGTTCTTCTCTTGATGTTAGGGTTTTTGTCGATCCTGATGGGGTTCTTGGCTGAGATACTGACGAGGACCTATTACGAATCGCAGAAAAAACCTACTTATCAAATCAAGGAGACCATTCCCTAATCTCTTATGTGCGGCATTTTAGGATTCCTCACCCGAAGGGTTGCAGATATTCCTGATCTTGGGGAGCTCCGGTCCATGCGTGATCTCCTGACGCATCGGGGGCCAGATGATCAGGGGGAATTCGTTCGGTCCTTAGACGAGGGAGGCCCTTTTGTCTACATGGGGCACCGTCGATTAAGCATTATTGATCTGGCCAGTGGACATCAACCGCTTTCAAATGAGAATAAAACGGTATGGGTGATTTTCAATGGAGAAATTTATAACTTCTTAGAATTGAGGAGTCGTTTGAACGCCTTGGGGCATCAGTTTAGGACAAACTCGGATACCGAGGTCATCGTCCATGCCTATGAGGAGTATGGGGAGAGATGTTTCCGCCATTTCAATGGAATGTTTGCCATCGGAATTTGGGATGAGACAAGAAGGCGACTCCTCCTTGCGAGAGACCGGCTGGGGAAGAAACCTCTCTATTACAGTTTCGTCAAAGGGAATTTTCTTTTTGCGTCAGAACTGAAAGCCCTTATCGCTTATCCCAATTTCTCAAGACAGATCAATCCTCTTTCTTTTGCGAAGTATCTTTTCTTTGAATATATCCCGAGTCCTCATACGATCTTTAAGGAAGCTAACAAACTTCCTCCTGCTTCCTATCTCATTTTGGAAAAGGATGGGATCAAAGTGAGTGAATACTGGTTCCCTTTCGATTCTGGAAAGGTAGGAGAACAATTGTCAGAGGGCGAAATCGAAGCGAAGATATTGGAACTTCTAAGGCAATCCGTTAGAAGGAGGCTCATCAGTGATGTCCCATTGGGAGTTTTCTTAAGTGGAGGAATCGATTCGAGTGCGATTACCGCCTTTGCTCAGGAAGAGGTTCCCGGGAAGGTAAGAACATTTTCCATTGGTTTTGAAGATCCCTCTTTCGATGAATCGACCCATGCCTCTTTCGCATCGAAATATCTGAAAACAGACCATCACCAGCAGGTCATGAAACCAGCAGATCTCCTTCATCTGGTGCCCCAGTTACCTGACATTTTAGATGAACCTATGGCAGATGCGTCTATCTTACCAACCTATCTTCTCTCGAAATTTACCCGTCAACATGTGACTGTCGCCCTTGGCGGAGATGGAGGGGATGAACTTTTCGCCGGATATCCCACCTACCTGGCACATCAAATGGCGAGGCAGTATGAGTTTTTTCTAACCCATTCACGTCCAATTCTCAGCTTTTTGGGGAATTTGCTTCCTGTTTCCGACGATAACATTAGTTTTGATTTTAAGGTAAAAAAATTTCTTTCTGGCATTGGTTACTCCGAAAGCATCCGGAACTTTATCTGGCTCGGTTCCTTTCCATTTCCGGAAATAAAGAGAGTTTTATCTTCTGAATTAAGCTCCCAAGTCGATCCAGTTCAAATCACGGAAGAGGTCGATGGTTACCAAAGGGGATTCCCCTTGGAGGATAAAACCACTCTGCTGCAATACTTGGACTTGAAGCTCTATCTCCAAGACGACATCCTTGTCAAAGTGGACCGGGCCAGCATGGCGTGTTCGCTGGAAGTGAGGGCGCCCTTCCTCGATTATGAACTAGTGGAATTCGTCATGAACCTTCCATCTTCATTAAAGTTGAGACGATTCACTTCAAAGTATCTTTTGAAAAAGGTGATGAAAGATTTCCTCCCGAGGGAGGTTATCAACAGGAAAAAGAAAGGATTTGGCGTCCCCATAGCCAAATGGGTGAAGGGACCATTGAGAGAATTGTTCGGGGATCTGCTTTCTTACGACCGAATCAAACAGGAAGGGTTTCTCAATCCTGATTATGTCACTTGTCTTCTCCAGGATCATCTTGCCAACAAGAAGGATAATCGAAAACAACTCTGGACCCTTCTCGTGTGGGAGCTCTGGGCGAATCGTTATCATCCCATTTTTTGAATAGAAAGGTTCCTTCTCCACCAACCCTCGAGGATCGATTATTAAACCTTCGATATCATTTAATTGGCATCTCCATCCCTTTCTCATCCGATAATAAGGGATCCCATAGAAAGAGATACATGGACATATCGGTTGGAAATTTAGTTAGATTAAGAAAGCTTCCATCGAAATATTCTTTAAAAACAGCGGGGGATTCCTTGTTAAGCTTTCTTGCGGTTCCTGCTCCTACAATAATCCATAACCGGCTTCTGCCTGCAACGTATTGGGTGCAGCAAGTCTTGGAGTGATAAATCGTAAACATCCTGTTTCGATAGGTAAACGATTTCCAATATTCTATCCTCTTTTCAGAATCTTTCCAAAAGGGAATATTATAGTGACGGTCTTCAGGAGATACGCCGAAATAATGAAGAATCCCTGGAATATACCCCTCCGCTCCGGCGAAAATGTTGTCTCCTTCTGCCAACTGGGTTTTAAGATAGGCCACCAAACCCCTGAAGTCCTGCCTCTCGAAGCGGTAATAGAGAGGCAAGATTACTAAATTCGATAAAATAAAGAGGATGACAAAAAGTATTTTAAAACGCATCCATCTTTTAATCTTTTCAAACTTAAATTCAAGAGCGTGTAAGGACTGGTAGAGGGAGATTAAGAAAAGGGGCATGAAACTGATGAAATACCTGGACGTTACAAAATGCGTAACCTGTGATAAATAACAAAAGAGAAATAGTCCTGCAACGGGCAACAAAAAAATAGCCAAAAGAACAATGGCATTCCTTCGGGGTGCTGAGAAAATCGGGAGAAGAATTAAAAGAATCACCGATATAAGTGTGAGGGGTGCATGAGGAACCCAATCATGGAATATTCCATAAAGGATAGACCAGAAGGATCCAGCCGATTCTGTGTGAAGCGGATCCATGATTTGTTGACCACTATAATGGATGGTTACAAATAGGATCCATGGGAGGCAGAATAGAAGAGTCAAGCCGTTTAGAACGAAGAAAGAGGCAAGGCGATTAGATGGATGATCTTTATTAGACTGATAAAACCATAGGATCTGAGAGAAGGCGATAAATGGAACAGAACTATAACTTGTGTGAAACAAGAGTGCATAACAGAATGCTAAAGGAAACAGATATTTTCTTCTTGAGGTTTTCAGGTGCTTCATAAAAAAGTAAAGGGCCGTCATTCCAAGGAACATGACCAAGGAATATGAACGGCCATCCTGGGAGAGGCTAATGTGATAGGCCATAAAAGTCAAAGAGAGCGTACAGGGAAGTGCAATAGGAGGGGAGAATGATCTTGCAAGAAGATACATCATCGGAAGCGATAAGGTTCCGAAGATTAAGGGGATGATTCGAAGGTCCCTTTCTTGTTCTGTGAATGGATAGAACAGATGGGTAAGAACAAAGAAGAGGGGAGGATGAAGGTATGTCGGATTTTTTTTGTAAAACTCTATCTGGGCCTTGATACCATCTCTTGAGTCATTAAACGTGTGGATTTCATCAAGCCAGAGAGACTTGTGATCAAAGGCATAGAACCTCAAGGCAAAACCGATGATAAGGCATAGAAATAGGAGAAGCATTTCCTTTCTTTTGGCTCCGTTTATGACGTTTGCAGCAGTGCGGTCCATGTTCATGAATCTGCCTTATGCTTTCTTGGCAATGCAGTAGATTGAGACACCAAAAGGAAAAGAAAAAAACTTGAGGTAATGGGGTTCGATGGAAAAGACCATCTTAAGAAAAAAGTTGATCAGTGGAAAATTTATTTCGTTTTCCGATTTGATTCTCAGCCCGAGAAGGTAAATGATACGCCTTCCAATTAAGATTGGGAAAAAGAGGAAAAAATTGAAGTAAGAGGACCTGAGTATTTTGAACCCTTCTCCTTCTATTTTTCTTACCAATTCTTTCTTAGAGTAGCGTCTCCTGTGCATTCCAACGATATCCTGCACCCCCCAGAGGGATCTGAATGCGGGGACGGTAAATAAGACTTTCCCCTCCCTTTTCAGGGTCCTATAGATTTCTCTGATCCCAACGGTATCCTCATCCAGGTGTTCAAGAATGTCAGAGGCAAGAATGAGGTCAATAGAGTCAGCTTTAATAGGTAATCTCATGACATCACCGTTCACCAGAGGAACTGTCGAAAGGCTTTTTCTTGTATGAAGGAGACTGTACATTTCCGAATCCATACCGACTAATTTAGACCGCATCGATTGCAGAAGTCTGAGATTTGAGCCGACCCCGCAACCGATATCGATAACCCGTAAATCGTTCTGGAGCCCCAGGAAGGAAAAAAGGACTTTGAATAACTTCCTCCTTCCGACGAACCACCAATGGAATCTTTCGAGATTCCACTCAACGTCATAGGTGATCTTTTTCATCTCAACTTTTCAAGGCGGATAACGTATCTCAGCGGGAGCCAAAAAAAAGGAATTCTCTTGAGCCGGGTCACCTTAAAACATCTTCTGAAAAGGTTGTGCCACTCCTCCAAAGAGAGGATCTGGAGGTGCCATTCGTCTTCCATCCGTTCCGGCATCTCCTTATATTCTCCTCGCCGATTCACAAACCATCTGAAAATTCTTAATTCCACCAAAATGCTTTTGATTCGATTAATCCACAATTCATTAGGAACGGAAATGACAGCGACACCGTTCGGTTTCAGAATCCTGGCCATTTCATAGAGTGCCTCGGACGGGGAAAGGAGATGTTCAAGAACCTCAGAACAAATCACCTCCTTAAAGACCTCGTCCTTGCAAGGAAGGTTCTGAGCGTCTCCCTGGAATAGATGGGCCCGGTTGCCTAATTTCCGCCGCGCCTTATTCAAAAGAGAGGGTGAAATATCCACTCCAAAAAATTTCTCGGGCGAAGTCTTTTCAATCACATTTCCAGCGCCGCACCCAATTTCAAGAACATGGGTCTCTTTATGGATATCCATCAGTTTAACAATGGCTCTAACCCTTCGCCGTTCGACAAAACGTATCAAGGGATTGGAATGACGGTGGAATGCATCCGGGTCATATTTCTTGACCATTCTTTCATTCCACTCTTTGAACTCATCAGGCTTAATTCTTGTCGGGGATGTTTGCATCCTTTAAATGAACCTTGCTATAAGGGAAATCATCGTCTCAATAAAGCTTCCAAATAAATTCGGTATGATCTTGCCAGATACTCTGGACCAACATTTGCAACATTTGAGCCAAGAACTAAGGCCTTTTTGTTTGAAGATTGCCAGAAGGTACTATCTGGTAACTATTCGACTTTCTTCGCTCAACTTAAAAATTTGTTTTGTCGATAGATATTCCTTTTATCATATGGGATGATAGTGGTCAATTATTAGCCATTTCCATAACCCCGGAACGACATATATGATAAGTATGACAAGCAGGTGATTGTGAACCGGGACGATATGAATTTGTGCCGCTTATTCTCCTAGCTTGCAAGCTTCATAGAATATTTTCAAATTGAAGGTTAGAAGGTTTCAACAGTTCTATTCGTTGTGAGTACCTTCGTTAACAAAATTTGTCATTTGAAAGACAAAAAGTGTAAATTTAGATTGATTTTTTTGATTCACTGGTATATATTACAAGGGTTTCATCAACGCCTGTCAGAGTATAAATCTTTGTAATATCAATTAGTTATATAAACCAAGGTAATTGCTAGAAAGAAATTTCAAATTGGCATGGATTATGCTCTATCAAGGCTAACGAATTCAATAAAAGGAGGTGATCAAGAAAAAAGAAAGGCGAGAGGTTTTTAGGTTTTGAAACGAATGAGGCTAATGATTTTGGAAAACTAAACGTCAATCTAAAGGGCACAAAGCTCATTAAAGGAGGTTTAAGTCATGTTAAGAATGAGAGGACAGAAAGGTTTTACATTGATTGAGTTGTTGATCGTTATCGCCATCATCGGTATCCTTGCAGCGATCGCCATCCCGATGTACAGGGCTCAGACGGTCAAAGCAAAGCTCACAGAAGTATCGAACAGCATGAGTAATGTGGCGAGTGCGGTAGCGGCCTTTTACCAGGATGAGGGTACCTTTCCTCAGGTCGCTCTTATTGCGACCGGAACAATTAAGACAACCTTAGGTGTGGCTATCCCTGTGGTTCCGGATGGGAAATACATTTCTGCAGTCAACATATCTGCTGGTGGTGGGGTCATCACTTTCACAGCGACCAATACGGGTGAGAGTACGGTGGACGGCTCAACTTACGTAATGAGTCCTGTCGTATCGACGGACGGTGCAATCAACTGGTTCTGGGCTGGAACAATCCCGGCGGCCTATCGTCCGAAGAAGTAATCGTTTGATGCTAACCTAAAAACCTCGGGCAATCCTTGCTTGGAAGCCAGCAAGGATTGCCCGAGGTTTTCTTGATTTCAAACTACGATGGTTCAAGCAAGGTCTTATTGAGATCCAGACGGTATTCTCCTCGGAAAGAAAAGGCTTCGCACTTTGATTGAGCTTGTAGTTTTCATGACTGTTATGTCGCTCTTTGCCTTTGTAGCACTCCCTGTCTATAGGGTTTGCCGTCGAGAGGCCTAGGAGTCTTAAATGATGCCAAGGAAAAGACGGGAATTGGGCTTTACATTGATTGAGTTGTTGATCGTGATTGCGATCATCGGCATCCTGGCAAGCATTGCAGTCCCAATGTACAGGGCTCAGACAGTTAAAGCAAAACTCACAGAGGTAACAAACAGCATGAGCCATATGGCGAGTGGGGTGGCGGCCTATTACCAGGATGAAGGGACTTTTCCCGGGACGGCTCTTTCCACGACAGCAGCAGTCAAGTCGACATTGGGTGTGTCTGTGCCTGTGGTTCCGGATGGAAAATATATCTCTGCAATCAACCTTTCTGCCGGTGGTGGAGTGATCACTTTCACAGCGACCAATACGAATGAGAGCACGGTGGACAATCAAACCTTCGTATTGAGTCCTATTATAACTACGGATGGTGCGATCAACTGGAGATGGGGTGGAACAATTCCTTATGCCTACCGCCCGGGGCAGAAGTATTAACACCTAAGTGGGAATGGACAATCCCCGAAGGTGGCAAAGAGAGTTCGTTCAATGGCCGCATTTTCAGGGTTTCCGAACCTATTATTGATTCCCCCAAAATAAGGAGAGTTGTCATGCAAATGTTTAGAATCCGGAGGAAGAAATCAATTAGAGGGCTCACTCTGATTGAGCTCCTTATGGTGATTCTTATTGTTGGAATTCTTGCAGCCATTGCAGTCCCCACGTACTCAAATTATATGATAAGGGCAAGGAGGGCCGATGCCAAGACTGCATTGGAACAAGTCAGGGCAGCCCAAGAGATGTGGAGAGCAGAAAAGGGAAATTATGCCGTCGATGATGGGCTTGGAACGGCGGTAACGAAACTTCGAGTTACGATGGGAGCCCCAGCAACAACAGTAAGCAATTACTATACCTGGAGTTTTACGGCTCTGAGCGGTACTGCATTTACCGCACAGGCAACAGCTATAGGGAGTCAGGCAACGGACGGATGGCTCGCGATCAACCAGGATGGAACGAAGACGAGCCAATATGCCAATAGATGGCTTAAATAGGTTTTTAGTCAAAAAAAACAATTGGACAGAAAGCAAGATAATTATATTTGTCTTGCTTTTTTTGTTCCTGGATAAAATAATACGTGGATGGAAGGGAAAATGGACCTTTCAATAGTCATCCCCATGTTCAATGAAGCCGAGAATGCGGAAACGAGCCTGAACCGGGTTGAAGAGGCACTGGCTTCCTTCGATGGGACTTATGAAATCATTGCCGTCAATGATGGGAGCATCGACCATACCTTAGATATACTAAGAAAGATAGAATCCCAAAATGAAAAGGTAAGAGTGGTTTCTTATTCAAAAAATATGGGGCGCGGGATGGCCTTGAGAAAGGGGTTTCAGGAATCGAAAGGGGAGATGGTTGTCTCCATCGATGCGGACCTGAGTTACGATCCTCGTTTTATCCTCGATTTGGTTCATGTCCTGAAGAGGGGAGAAGACATAGATTTGGTGCTTGCTTCTCCCTATATGCCAGGAGGAAAGGTTCAGGAAGTCCCGGTCCTTCGTTTATGGATCAGTAAATTGGGAAACAAAATCCTCCGATTGGCTCTCCCCAACAGGATTTACACTTCTACTGGAATCTTCCGTGCCTACCGGAAACATGTCCTCGATTCTCTCGAGCTTGAGTCGAACGGGAAGGAGATTCATCTCGAAATCCTTTCCAAAGCGATGGCTCTGGGTTTCCGGATTAAAGAAATCCCCGTGACTCTTAAAGGAAGAAAGAGGGGGCGGTCGAAATTCAAATTCAAAAAAACAGCTATTTCACATTTGGTTTTCTCTATCTTTGAAAAGCCAATGATGATATTTGGCTTTCTTGGTCTCATCACCCTCGGAATAGGGCTTTTGATCGGCCTTTATATCACCTACTTAAGATTTTCAGGGGGATTGGCTCCAGGAAGGCCCCTCATCACCTTTGCGATCTTGTTGATCCTAGGAGGCATTCAGATTCTCTCTTTTGGATTTATAGCCATTCAAATCGTTTCCCTTCGCAGAGAGATTCTCCGCATCCAGAAAGAGAACCTGGAATTAAGAAAAGAAATAAGGAAGCCATGAAACCAGGAAAAGGATTGGAATATGAAGATCTGACTGAGAAGATTATCGGGTGTGCTATTGAGGTTCACAAAAAATTAGGTCCTGGATTCTTGGAGTCAATCTACGAAAATGCTTTTATCATTGAGTTGCAGAAACAACATCTTCAAGTTGAGAGGCAACGAGAGGTCGTGATCAAATATGATAGTATTGAAGTTGGAAGGCATAGGCTCGATCTCATTATAGATGATACTATCATTGTTGAGCTGAAAGCGGTTAAGAATGTAGAAGATATCCATTTCGCAATTGTAAAGTCTTACCTTAAAGCACTGGATAAGCAACATGGTTTGATCATAAATTTCTCTAGAAAAATCCTTGAGGTTAAAAGAGTTATCCACAAGTAATTTCTTGGCTTCCTGGCTTCCTTATGAGGATTTTATTCCTTACGAATGCCTATCCTGATTTTGATTCTTCCTACCGGGGCATCTTTATAAAGAAGATGGCTTCCCTTCTAAAGACGGATGGATATGATATCGCTATCGTGACTCCCAAAATTTATAAGAAGAGTTGTTACGTGGAAGAACAAAACGGAATGAAGATCTATCGGTTTCCATTCTTTGGGGGAAATCGGCTTTTGATCGAATATGATAAAATTCCTTATTTACGCATGTGCTTTTATTACATCTCTGGATTTTTCTTGACTCTCTATGCCCTCATCAGGCATCGATGTCAGATGATCCACGTCCACTGGGCTATTCCAACGGGATTGATCGGCGTGGGAGTTGCCTTTTTATCAAGAAAACCCTTAATGGTCACTATCCATGGGTCTGACTTCAGGCTGGCCATGGACGAATCTTCTTTCCTTAAGAGGATCTTTCTCTATGTGTGCAAAAAGGCAAATCATCTTCATTGTGTCTCGGAGGGAATGAAAAGGGAGTTAGAGGCCCTGGGAATCAACCGGGGGAGGATATCAGCTTTTCCCATGGGTATCGAATCCGGTTTTCTCGATAAGGAGGGGGCTCAGAGAGTAGGTTTCGGTAAGCGGCCGACCACCATTTTGAGTAATCGAAATCTGTTGCCTATCTATAATGTTTCTCTGCTCATTCGGGCAATCCCTCTCGTCCTTAGAGAAGAGTCAAAGGTAAAATGTTTTATTGCCGGTGATGGTCCTGAAAGAGAAGGATTGGAAAGGGAAGTGAAAAATCTGAATCTAGGAGATTTCGTTCAATTTCTGGGGCGAGTGCCTCATGACACTATGCTGAATCTTCTGGGTGAGACAGATATTTACGTTTCAACCTCCTTGCATGATGGGACGTCGGTATCGTTGCTCGAAGCCTTAGGCTCGGGTGCATTTCCTGTGGTGACAGATATCCCATCCAATAGAGAGTGGATCTCTGACGGGGAAAATGGTTTCTTGGTTCCGACAGATGAGGAAAGAGTTTTAGCGATGAGAATTCTCGAAAGTATCCGGAATAGACCACTGGTTGAAAAAGCTAGGCAGAAGAACCTTCGCCTTGTCACCGAGAAGGTTCTGTGGCCAGCAACTATAGAAAAAACAAAGAGAATTTACGAGAAGGTGCTATCTTCAGAAAATTGAAATGTGGCATAGAAGTTGCTCGTTAATGAATCTTAGTAGTTGTCTTTATTCCATGCCATTACGGGTCTGTTTTGAAAAGGGATTAGATTCAATAACTTAAGCCATTTTATTTTTTTTCTTTCCAGTGTTCAATGTTTGAACGGATTACAAAAATGTCCTTTAATTTCTAAGAGGTTATAAGAAGCGTCAATGGGAAATCAAAATTTAGGTATTTTTAAACCTTCGGAGGAGATCAGGGAACTCCGACTCCTTGAGGAGCTCGAGCGCAACCCCATCATCTCGCAACGCCAATTGAGCCACAAGTTCAATATCGCCTTAGGAGTTACAAACGCCTGCCTGAGGAGGATGGTACGAAAAGGGTGGATTCGGATTCGAGGCTTAAGCCATCGAAAGATTGGTTATTACCTTACACCCATAGGGTTTGCAGAAAAGACCAAACTATCCCTTCACATGATTGCTTATACCATTCAGCATTATTCTGAGTTGAAGAAAATGATCAGTCAGAGACTCTTGGAAATGGAGCGGGAAGGGTTCCATCGAATCGTTTTTTATGGGATCAGTGATGAAATGGAAGTCGCTTATATCACTCTTCAGGGCGTCAATCTCAAATTAGTTGGAATTGTCGAGGATGATGAAAAATTTAGATCTCAAATACTCTTGGGTTACGAATTAGAACCCGTCAGTCGAATCAAAGAACTAAAACCCGATTGCATATTGATCACCTCCTTGGAAGAAAATGATCTCAGAAAAGAGAAGCTTAAAAACCTATTAGACACAAGGCAAATTTGCGTAAAAGACATCTGTTTTTCCAGATTTTGAAGATGAAGATACTAACAGCAATGTACACTCTAAGAAAAGGAGGAGCCTACGACCGATTTCTCATGATGGTCGAAGCTTTTTTGGATAGAAAATGTGAGGTTCACTGCTTATCCCTGACGCCGATCAAGATGAAGCATCCCTGCTATTATAATCACCGGCTTGGCCTTTCCCTTGGAGCGAAGGGAGGATGGGTGGCCAAATTCGTGACTGTATTTCTCTTTCCTTTCTATTCCCTTCTCATCGGCTGGAGGGAAAAGATCGATCTTTTTGTCGCCTTTGGTTCGATCTATGCATTTTTGCTTGCAATCCCTAAATGGGTCCTGAGAAGAAGGATGGTAACCTTTATACGCGGAAACTCAACGTTTGGCTTGATGGTCCGCCGCTCCTCCGGTTTCTTTCTGTCGATCAACAGGATGATGGAATATTTGGGGTTCCTATTTTCCGATCGAATCCTCACCAACAACGGAGAAACTCAAAACGAGATTCTTAGGACAGTCGGGAAGAAGAAACACGTTGACGTTAGACTGCTCTATAACAATATTCCTCCAATGCCAAAAATGGAGCTAGAAGATGCCAATCAGATAAGATGTCGATTGCGGATCCCAATCGGAGCGAAAGTTCTCATGACGGCTGGAATCCTAAACCGCGGTAAGAATATGGAGATGCTCATCAAATGCCTGCCCAGAATTGGGATGGACAATTTGTTTCTATTTATCATCGGGGATGGTTCTTCGAAAGAAGATTTTTCTTACATCAACCACCTAAAAGAATTAACAAGGAGATTAAGTCTTGATCATAGGGTAATCTTCACAGGATGGCTGGAGAAGGAAGAACTGTGGATGACCTACCTTGTGGCTGATCTTTTTGTATTACCTTCAAAGAGTGAAGGGATGCCCAACGCCCTCTTAGAGGTGCTGGGATTAGGGGTACCTTGCATAGGCAGTAGGATACCTGGCATCATAGACATTCTTCAGTATGAAGAGTTGATGTTTAATCCTTCGGATGAGGAAGCAATTGCGGATAGAGTACATCGAGTGTTCTCTGATGCCCAATATTCAAATTATATCATTGGCCTATGCCGAGAGAGAAAAGAGGCCTTTGTTTTTGATTGGAAAGAGAAGATGTTTCTGTTGGCCACCAAAGGAATCCTATGGTAGGAATTTTGAGGGGCTAGAATAAACATTTCACCCCCATTATCTTGCACACCGGTCAACATTATGATTATGAAATGTCCAAAGAATTGTTTGAAGACCTGGACTTACCTGAGGCGCATTACTTTTGGGGGGTCGGGTCTGGAACCCACGCAGAACAAACAGGGAAGATAATGATCGATTTTGAGCGAGTGATTCAAAATGAAAATCCTGACCTGGTAGTGGTCTTTGGTGATGTGAATTCAACCCTCGCTTGCAGTGTGACAGCTAAGAAACTCTCCATTCCAGTGGCCCATGTGGAAGCCGGGCTTCGGAGTTTTGATATGACCATGCCCGAAGAAATCAACCGGAAAGTGACCGATTCCATTTCGGATATCCTTTTTACTCCATCGAAAGATGGAGATGAAAATCCTATTCGGGAGGGAGTCGAAAGAAATAGAATCCATTTTGTTGGGAATATCATGATCGATTCTTTAATCTCAATTTTAAAAAGGATTGATCCATCCTATGAAGATAAGGTTTTTCAGAAATTCGGTTTACAAAGAAACCATTTTATTTTGGTCACCCTTCACAGGCCTTCGAATGTCGATGATAAGAATGATCTTTGGAGGATTATGAATTTTTTGAATACCCTTTCTCTCAGAATACCAGTTTTTTTCCCCGCTCACCCGAGAACAAAGAAAAATATAAATGGATTTGACGCAGGCTTCGCTTCTAATAGAGATTTCAAAGTTTTGGAACCACTCCGTTATAAAGAATTCATTACCCGTGGAAAATACTCGAAGTTTGTCCTCACAGATTCTGGTGGGATACAAGAAGAAACAACCTATTTAAATGTCCCCTGCCTCATACTAAGGACTACTATAGAACGGCCAATTACCATTACTCAGGGAACGAATGAATTAGTATCCATGGGGAATATTGACGATAGGATGGATTTGATTTTATCAGGAAATTGGAAAAAAGGCGGAACGCCAGAGTTTTGGGATGGAAAGTCCGCAAAGAGAATTGTGAATATTCTTAAAAAGCTGGAACTTCGAGAGGTTCGACCAGATGTTTTTAATAAAGCGCTTTGAATAATAAATCATAAGAAACAAACGTATGGAGAACAAAGTTTTAGAAGTTCAAAAGAAACAAGGCAGGCTTGAAGATGCAGGCGATTTTCCTAAAGTCGTTCTCATCGATACGATTAGCTACTGCAACCTCAAATGTTCCATGTGTGTGCACAAAGAAATGAAAAGGCAAAAAGGCATTATTTCGTGGGACCTTTTTATAAAAATCATAAACGAAATCGCTAAAGTGGACAAGAGCGTAAGAGTTTGGATGGTCTTCTTCGGAGAGGCCCTATTATTAAAAAGAAAAAAACCAACCATCTTTGACATGATCGCTTATGCAAAACGTGAGGGTTTAAGAGATGTGGTTCTGAATTCGAATGCAAATTTGTTAGGCAAATCTGCAGCAGAGAGACTGATTTGTTCAGGTCTGGATGCCATCTATATCGGCATCGACGCCTTTAAACCTGACACGTATGCAAAGATTCGAGTGGGTGGAAATTATGAAAAAGTGGTTCAGAATACCGCGCAATTAATGAAGCTCAAAAAATTGATGAACTCGGAGAAACCCGAGGTGTTTGTGCAGTTTGTTGAAATGGACATCAACCAAAATGAAAAAGAAGACTTTATTCAATTCTGGAATCAGCAAGGAGCTGTCGTAAAAATTCGGCCTATGGTCAGCTGGGCAGGACTCGTCGATGCTCCCAACTTAGTTATTGGCGGTGTAGAGCGTTGGCCCTGCTACTGGGCCATGCGAACCATGTCGATTACTGATACAGGGAAGGTGGTCACCTGTGCAGTCGATTTGGATGCAAAATTTATTGCCGGGGATATCAACCATCAATCTCTTAAGGAAGTGTGGAACGGAAAGTTAAAAGAGCTAAGGCAGTTCCATCTTCTTAAACAATTTCATGCCCTCCCAGAGAATTGCAGGGATTGCAGGGACTGGCAGGCGGCAAGAGCAGATTATTATTTATTAAATACCTGACATGTGCGGCATTTGTGGTTTTTCGGGACCCCCGAACGAAATCGTATTGAAGAGGATGACGGACGCGATCTTTCACCGTGGTCCGGATGAAGAAGGATTTTATTCGGATGGAAACATGAATCTCGGCATCAGAAGACTAAGTATTATAGATCTCGAGACAGGCCATCAGCCCGTGCATAACGAGGACCGAACTCTTTGGGTAGTCTTTAACGGAGAGATTTATAATTTCCAGAAATTAAGAAAAGAGCTGCTAGGACAAGGGCACACATTTTATACGGACCATTCTGACACAGAGGTGATTGTTCATCTCTACGAAGAATATGGCGATGACTTTGTCCATAAAATGAACGGTATGTTTGTCATTGCTTTGTGGGATTCAGGAAAGAATAAACTTTTGCTGATCAGAGATCGGATGGGGGTAAAACCCCTTTTCTATACCGTTGCCAATAACCATCTCATATTTGGTTCTGAGATTAAGGCCATTTTGGAACATCCCGAGTATCAACGGGACATTAATTGCGAAGCCATCTACCATTACTTTACCTTTAAGAATGTTCCATCACCTCTCACTGCTTTCAAAAATATTTATTCCCTTGTCCCCGGGGAGATATTAACCTTTTCGAAGACAGAGATTTCTAAAAAGAGATGGTGGAAAATCCGATTCGTTAAAAAAGAAGATCAGGACGAAGCTGTTCTCAAAGAGAAAATATTGGAATTGCTGGAAGATGCCATTCGGGTCCGGATGATTAGCGATGTACCATTTGGCGCCTATTTGAGCGGTGGTGTGGACTCAAGTTCGATTGTTGCATTAATGACAAAGTTTACAAATAAGCCTATCAAAACGTTCTCCCTCGGGTATGAAGACGAATTAAGGAATAAGGAAGCAGATTTATATTACGCGCGTAGGGTGGCAAAGGCATATAAGACAGATCATCATGAATATATCATGCCTTACAAAGAATTATTGGATGAAATAGGAAAGGTCATCGTCGCCTTTGACCAACCTTTTTCAGGGACCATCTCCACATATTTTCTTACGAAATTGATCACGAAACATGTGAAGGTCGCACTTTCTGGAGATGCTGCTGATGAACTTTTCGGCAGTTATCTCTCTCATAGGCTTGCTCAACCGATGCATCATTTCAAAAGGCTATCGAGAAAGATACAGAGGGGGACTTTAACGGAAGAGGAGAGGGATCTCCTGAAACCATGTGATATCGATTTCTTAACGGATCTCGATAAGAAATCAGGAGGCGATGACGTTAAGTGGCGATATCAACTGGGGGTATTCAGTGATGAGGAAAAGGATTTACTTTTAACCCCCGATTTTAGATCAAATATAGACCACCCTAGCTCTTTCTCCCTTTTCGCTGAAAATTTTAATCAGACCACCTCAAAGGATCCTCTCAATCGAATGCTCGAAATGGAATGGAACACCCAACTCCCCGATCAAGTGCTCGCTTTTATAGACTTTTTATCGATGGCTCATTCTGTAGAAATTCGCTCTCCTTTCCTCGATTATAGGCTTGTCGAATTTGTTTCAACAATTCCCGGTTATATGAAAATAAGAAACGGAATTGTGAAAGATATATTAAAAAGAACCGTCTGGCACTTACTCCCACATGGAATTGCAGAAAGGCCAAAGGAGGGATTTGTTTTACCCATCTTCGACTGGATGGTTGATAAGCTCAAACCTTATAGTTTCGATACCCTATCAGAAAACCGACTCAAAACTCATCACTTTTTTGATGTGCATTACGTAAAATATATTTTGGATGATTATTACGCTGGCAAGAAAAGTAACGCTGCCAAGGTTTGGAACCTGATGATGTTTCAGGTGTGGTGGGAGAGGTATTTTGGGTAAGATGGAGAGAATTATCGATTTGAAAGAGGAGGAAGGATTTATTGAACAATATCTATCTTTAAGGAATCGCTACAGCGAGCTCCTTTTGACAAAGCCGGTCAATGCAGCAGAAACAAAAGAATGGCTCAAGTGTAGTAACATAGAAGCGAGGGGTATTGTAGTAGACTCTGACTTGCTGGGCGTCGTCATCCTCTATCTCAACCGAAACGGTGAGATAGCCTTTTTCGTAAAATATCCGAATCAAGGGATAGGGAATAAACTTTTAGGGATCATCGAACGGGTAGCAAAAGAAAAAAGCTTAAAGAGTGTTTGGGCATGGGTATTGTTTGATAATCAGTTGGCCAAAAGTACATTTCAGAAAAATGGATATATGATGGAGGGCGAATCTTTAAGAGTCTTTGAGGAGGAAAGTAAAAAGGGTGTCATTTTCAGAAAAGAAATTCCTCCGAGATGCACGCTATGAAAAAGGATAAGAAAATAATTCACAAACTGAAAAGATACGGTATCAAGTCGCAGGCTCAAGAATTTCCGATGATGTCCGTTCTTTCATTTGTGTATGTTTGTAATGCCAAATGCCCTAATTGCCCTTACACCAATTCTCAAATCAGGACGGATTATAAAGATCGACCGTTTATGGAGGAGAATACTTTTCGAATCATTGCAGACCAATGTGGGAAATATGGTGCCTGGGTGAGAATATCAGGGGGAGGCGAACCGATGTTGCACCCTAAGGCAGTGGAATTGATGGAGTATGCAAAGAAAGTCGGAGCCAAAGTAGGTTTGATCACTAATGGTTCATTATTCACAGAAGAGAGCAGTACCAGATTGCTTGAAGCGCAAATTGATATGATAGAGTTCAGCGTGGATGCCGGGGGCCCCAAAACATATGCGAAAGTGAGGAGAGGTCTAAAATGGAATGAATTACTAAAGAATGTCAAAAGAATGGTTGAGCTGAGGAATCGTCTAAAAAGCTCGTCGAAAATCATCGCTAGTGGTATCAACCAGGTGGATGTTGATATCGATGCCGTCGCAAAATTCTGGGAACCCATTGTGGATAACTTTCAGAAAAGAAAATATCTCACTTGGGGTATCAATGATCCTTCCAAATCAGCAGATCCAACACCCTATCTGTCCCCCGCAGAGATGATCCCATGCCCCTTTATCTTTGAAAGATTAAACATTGATTCAAGAGGTAAGGTGATGGTTTGCGGTTTTGATATCGCAGCAAAAACAGATATGGGGAACATTCATGAAAAGAGTATTAAAGAAATCTGGCACGGGGAGGAATTCGAATACTATCGCCAAATGCATCTGTCCCGGAAAGGGCAAGAGATAGAACCCTGCAGAAATTGCCCGGATTGGCAATATCGCTCTTGGAAACACAATTATTGGAAGATCGTTACAAAAGCGGAAGAGAAAAGAACCAAAAAAATTAAGGCATTGGATTTAGAAGAAATAGAGGGAAGCATCACCGACACCTAAGAGAGAATTTTTTCGGCTCCAATGATAGGGAAAACGATTGGTATGTCAATTAAAGATGCCAGGATGGAGGAGATTGAGACAGCTGTGGTTCCGGCAGCAGGATACGGTTCAAGAATGAGGCCTTTAACGACATTCATCCCCAAAGAGATGTTTCCTTTAGGATCTCTTCCAGTCATCGAACATACAATCGCAGAACTTGTTTCCTCGGGTATAAAAAGGATATGCGTTGTCATTAGGAAAGAAAAAGAGGTGATTCGAGAATACCTTCATTCAAGACGAGTTCTTTATGAAGACGTAAAATTCGAATTCGTTTACCAAAAAGCCCCTCTTGGGTTGGGAGATGCCCTTCGGACAGCGAAGGATTTTATAAGAGGAACCTCTTTTGTTATGGCTATACCCGATCAAATTCTTCTGTCTAAACGATCGGCTACTCGCCAGATGCTGGATGTTTGCAAGAGTGGCTTTGGAATTTGGAATTCCATGGTACAAATTCCAAAAAAGGAGATGGATTTTTTTAAGGGTTCAAAACCCTTCAAATATAGGAAGGGAGATGGAAAGTACTATTTAATTCAAGATATTTCAACCGATCAAACCTCAAAGATAAGGGGTTTTGGGAGAACTGTTTTTTTACCGGATGCTCTCGAATATATGACAGAAGAATTCATAAATCATGAGACGGGAGAAGTAGATTTCCTCAAGACCTACCAGACCTTGAAGAATCAATTTCCACTATACGGATTTCTTCTGGAGGGTAGGCCTTGTGATATTGGGACTTGGGAAGGATATTATTATTATCAAAAGATCATCCTTCAGCATCTCTGTTCGAAGGAGAAGATTGCATGATCGTTGGGATTCTTCAACCCGGTTATCTTCCCTGGCTTGGTTTCTTTGAGCAGATGCACCGTAGTGATATTTTCGTAATTTATGATGATGTTCAATATGACAAACACGGTTGGCGGAATCGAAACAAAATTAAAGCACCCAATGGGGCTCAATGGCTGACAGTACCTGTGCTGATCAAGTTTAACGAACACACTTTAATTAACGAGGTAAAGATCAATAATGAAGTGAATTGGAGGAAAAAGCATCTTCTATCTATCAGGCAAAATTACTCAAAGGCACCTTTTTATCATCATTATTCATCCATTTTTGAAGAAGCTTATGGAAGGGACTGGGATTATCTTATCGATCTCGATATGCATTTCATCGTCAAGATTGCTGAGGCGATAGGAATCGATACAGAGAAGATCATAAAGTCTTCGACCCTTGGAGTAAACGGTGACAGAATCGAAAGGCTCATCAAGATCTGCAAGAAATTCAATGCCGATATATTCTATGAGGGGGCATCCGGCAAGAACTATATCGGGGAGGAGGCATTTTCGAAAGAGGGGATTCGAGTGAGCTTTCAGGACTATCGCCATCCCATCTATGATCAGCTTTATGGAGACTTTATCCCTAACCTTTCTATGGTTGATCTCCTTTTTAACCAAGGGGAAAAAAGTCTTTTAATATTAATGCAACAAACGTGAAGGAGGGAATGGAGGAGATGGAAAGGACAATGCTGGTCACTGGAGGTGCCGGATTTATGGGGAGTAACTTTGTCAGATATGTCTATCATAAGTACCCCCAGTATAAGATCATTGTACTCGATACGCTCACCTATGCCGGAAATGTGGAGAATTTGCCTGTAAATATCAATGAACATAAGGGGGAACGCCTCGTTTTCTGGTATGGCAATGTCAGAAACGGTGAACTAGTCGATACCCTTGTTTCCCAATCAGATGTGGTGGTCCATTTTGCAGCAGAGACCCATGTGACACGTTCTATTTATGATAACTACATTTTTTTCGAGACGGATGTCCTGGGGACTCAGACTGTCGCGAATGCTGTCTTGAAATACAAGGACCGGGTGGAGAGATTTATTCACATCTCCACCTCTGAAGTCTACGGAACAGCAATGAAAGATAAAATGGACGAAAATCACCCTTTACTGCCTATGAGTCCTTATGCCTCTGCTAAAGCAGGGGCAGACAGGCTTGTTTACTCTTACTGGGCTACCTATGACGCCCCAGTGACGATTATCAGACCTTTTAACAACTATGGCCCATATCAGCACCTGGAGAAGGCCATTCCGAGATTTATCACCAGTTGCATTCTAAACGAACCCATTCGTGTCCATGGAGACGGAAGTCCATCCAGAGATTTTATATTCGTGGAAGATCTCTGTCTCGCGATTGATGCCATTCTTCATGCTGACCTCAAAAAAGTGAAGGGGGAAGTTTTCAATGTGGCATCTGGTGTCCATCGGTCTATTCTTTCGATCGCCCAGAACATCATAAAGCTCATGGGCAAGGATGATTCAATCATTGAATTCGTCGGTGACCGTCCCGGACA
This sequence comes from uncultured Syntrophaceae bacterium, assembly GCA_964390545.1. Lineage (GTDB taxonomy): Bacteria > Desulfobacterota > BSN033 > BSN033 > UBA1163 > CAYMJV01. The sequence goes on along the minus strand of CAYMJV010000002.1, from coordinate 59,062 downwards.
GGTTTTCAGGCATACGGGTGATATTCGAAAGATCCAACAATCCCTTAATTGGAAGCCCAAAGTCTCCTGGGAGGAAGGAATTTCAAGAACGATCAAATGGTACAGAGAAAATAGAAAATGGTGGGAAAAGCAGCTCTGGATGAGGAGCATTCCGATTATCACAAAGAGCGGTAAAAAAGAATTACATTAAGAAAGTTTGAAGGAGAGGTCCTCTTCTCTTGGAATTGAAAAGAAATTTCATTTGGATGTTGGGGAGCAAAACGGTCGCCATGTCTGCTGGGTTTATCACGGCGGCAATGATCAATCGCGCCTTGGGCCCTTCTGGCCGTGGGATATATGCGGAAATGCAAACCTGGGTGGGACTATTTGCTGTCCTGTTTGGAATGAGCATGGATACAGCGATCTATCATTTTGCCAATAAATCTCTATATGGGCCGGATGACAGGTCAAGATGGATGACCACTTTCTCACTGAGTCTCACTTATGGCCTTTTCGCTGCGGCGGCATTGACCGGCTTTGTCTTGGGATGGCCAGAACAGGTGTCTTCAGAAACATTCAAGTATTTAATAGTTCTTGATATCTTATTGATTGCGACGATTCTTACCGGGAATTTGATCATTTTTTTACAGGCGATGGGGGACATCAGATATTCCGGGGTGATCGGGGTGGTTCAAGGGGTGACCAACATTCTTGTTGTCGGATACGCCTACTGGGTTGATTCACTGGATATCAGCATCGTCCTCATAAGTGTTCTCATCATCCAAGGGATCACTTTTCTCCTGCTTTTGGCTAAATTCAGAAGAAATGATTTATTGAGTGGAAGGTTTTCCAAAGACCTGGCAAAAGGGATCATCGCAGCAGGGCTTAAACAGCACATTGCCACCATCGCAACCTTCGTGTATACAAAAATTAACCTGCTGATCGTCTTTCGATATTGCGGGGAATCCAACGCGGGAATGTTTGCTGTATCTTTGAGTGCCGCTTTCTATCTCATGTTTATCCCGATGACTTTCCAGACGGCCCTCTATCCAAGAGTGATTCATGCAACCGACGATTATGAGATTACGATAAGATCGTTAAGATGGGGTTTTTATTGTTGGGGAGGAATTGTTCTGTTGATGATTTTACTTGCAAAACCCATTCTATTCATCTATGGGGGCAGGAATTATCTCCCTGCAGTGGCAACTTTCCGAATCCTCATGATCGCCGCATGGTTTTTACCTTTATCCTCCCTGGTTGCACCTTATTGCGTAAAAATAGGTGCCTTCTATGCGATGGTTATCACAGCGGTTATTCTTGGCCTGATCGGCGTTGTACTGAATTTATACCTCATTCCCAACTTTTCCGGAACAGGAGCCGCTCTGGCAACGGCATCGACCTGTATGATCGGTTTCTTGATAAGCCTTTTCTTGTTGGGGTATTTGAGCAAACGAAATCCATTTGAATTTATAAAGTTAAATATCTCTTTATATAGGAATATATAGAAGATGACAGATGTTATAGAAAAAGATGTCAACCGGGGTTATGTCCGATTTATTCGGTCTATTTCCTCATCTTCAAAATTTAAGAAGAGAAGAAATCTTTTGTCCCTTTTTCTTTTTTCTATCCATTTCATTGGAAATGTTGTGAAATTAGGCTTTATCCCCCTCCTTTATCTTTATGGAATCTTTTTGATCTTTTGGACTCGGTTTAAATTCACCTTAATGAAAAAATGTCAACCTTCTCAATTGCATCAGAATGCTCTCCATTACATCCCTGAATTCATCTCCCAGTATCCCATGCATTTATATCCCATCATTGCAAAGTCCTTAGAGATGGCCTTTATCAAAGAGAATATCGAAAGCATCACCCGGGATATCCAGGGCGGTATTGTTGAATTGGCTATCGGGGATGGGACTTTCTCAAAAAGAATATTTTCAGATAAAAATAAAGTCGTAGGTATCGATCTCAATCCTTACAGTCTAATTCAATCGAAGAGGTATCCTCATATCGGGCAACGCATAGTTGCCGATTGTTTGAATCCGCCGATTGAATCAGGAGGAGCCAATTTTATTGTGAGCAATAATTTTCTTCATCATATAACGAATAAAAAAGAGACATTAGAAAATTGGTCGGCGATGGCACGCTATGCCCTCTTCAACGAGAATACAAATTATTGGGCGGAGGGATGGTCGAAACCCTACCTTTTGAAATCCATAGGATTCAGAAGGGCAGCCAGAAAGGCAGCAGACCAGATTGCGAAGCAAAGTCTTCAGACCTTATGGAGGAAAGCAGAACTGGGGTCCTTGGTCAGAAGATTTTATGAGATTCAAAGAGAAGAAACCTTTTTTCATGAGAAGGTATTTTTTCTATGTTCCATCTGTTCGGCCTTGCTGTTCTGTTATGGGCCTCCGACACCGAAGTTGCAGAAGAGGATAATGAACGGAATATTCGCTTCCATTACAAAGAGAATCACCTATCACATGGCCAAGGCGTTAATTGAATACGATTCCATCCTACCAAGGGATCGAGATGTTTTTATATCCTGGTCCTTGGAATCGAAGCAAGTCAAAGAAAATTTTATTAGAGGTCAGATTGGATTGGTTTGTCCAGATTGCCGCGCGCGGGTTCAAGGGAATCAGTGCACTCGGTGTCAAAGATCGTTTGAAGAGAAGGGAGGGATGTTGTTTCTTCTCCCAAAGGAACTTGCTAAAGAGATTTCCTTTAACCCAGAGAATGGGGACTTTTTGGGCGGGGAACATTTATAAGGAGGAATCATTTCTTTTATGAAAATCGAATTTTTTAAACATAATATCACAGAAGGCGATATCACCGCCGCCGGTGAGGTGATGAAATCCATCTTCATCACGACCGGCCCTAAGGTGGCGGAGTTTGAAAAAATATTTGCTGAATATCTGAGCATCCCGGAAGCAGTGGGTTTGACAAGTTGCACAGGGGCTCTCCATCTCGCCCTTCTCCGGCATGGAGTTGGTCCTGGGGATGAAGTGATTACGACGCCTATGACTTTTGTGGCCACGGCCACAGCCATCCTCCAAGCGGGGGCCAGCCCTGTATTTGTGGATGTATGTCCAAAAAGTGGAATGATTTTGCCCGAGACCGTTAAAGCAGCCCTCACGGAGAAAACCAGGGCTATCTTGCCTGTCCATTTATTTGGCCGCATGGCAGACATACTGGGTTTTTCAGAGTTAGCCCAACAATATAATCTGATCCTCATTGAAGACGCTGCTCATTGCATCGAGGGACTTAGGGATGGCGTAAGACCCGGTCAGCTCAGCCACGCTGCCTGTTTCTCTTTCTATGCAACGAAAAGCATGACCTGTGGAGAAGGGGGGGCTCTGGTGTGCAAATCTGCGGAAGATGCCTCCTGGTATCGGTCTGCCAGGCATCATGGCATCACGAAAGATGCTTCCTATCGCTATACGAAAAAATATGAGCACTGGGATATGGAGACCATGGGGTGGAAATATAATATGGACGACATTCAGGCCGCTTTGCTTATCCATCAAATTGACAAGTTGAATCATTACAGGCAGCGGCGTCAGGATCTTGAAGTGCTTTATCGTGAGCTTTTGAATGATGTAGAGGGGCTCGATTTCATAGAAGGACCTCAAGGAAACGAAAGGAGCGGACATCACCTCTTTACGGTTCTCTTACCAAGAGAAGTTTCAAGAGATGAAGTGATCGAAAAGATGGAGGAAAATGGCATCGGATGTGCCGTTAACTTTAGGGCCGTTCATACTTTAAAATATTTCAAAGAGAAGTTTGGATATAGGCCTGAAGACTTTCCCATTGCGAACGAGATAGGGAACAGAACGATCTCTCTTCCTTTGTATCCTAAACTATCCGAAGAAGAAGTTAAGATCGTTTGCGATGTGTTAAAAAAAGTGATTTCCCAATTATGATTCAAGAGAGACTCAAGAAGATGTTCAATAGAATATACGCATGGCTTCCTGAGCCCACATATACCAGGGTGAGGAATCAGAAATTATTTGACTGGATGAACCAGAATGGGCCAGGGAAAAGGGTTTTAAATCTCGGTTCGGGTGTTGGCCAGTTCGACCACTATCTTTCAAAGAACATCAAAACGATTAATCTGGATATCTCTTTCTCCAAGAAGAACCTCCATGTCGTTGCCGATGCCCATTTTCTACCCTTCAAGAGTGAATGCCTTGATGTGGTCTATAGCATTGCCGTTCTTGAACATGTAAAAAAACCATGGATCGTTGCGGATGAGATATTTAGAGTCCTCCACTCTGGGGGATATGTTGTTTTGGAACTACCATTCTTGAACGTTATTCATGACGAGCACGATTATTTCAGATTCACTGATAAAGGGATCCGTTCCCTATTTGATGAAAGAAGATTTGATGTCATTCTCGAACAGGTCGGATCAGGGGGTGGATCATTTTTATCCGTATTCCTTTTAGAATATTTTGAGCAATTTGTTCCAACAAAGTACCTGAAAGCCTTATGGCGTATTTCGATACGATATGTGTTTTGTCTTTTGAAGTATCTCGATTACCTGATTGATAATTCAAAAAAGCTTCGAATGACTGCTAACTCTTTTTCATTTGTCGGGAGAAGACGGTGAGTTATCTCATTTTTTGTTCCTTCGAAGTAGGAGGGCTGCCTTTTCGTATGGCGGATACGCTAAATCGACATGGCGTTGAGACGTACTATATTTATCTGGGATCAAAGGCAACGAACCACGATTCGACACATTTCCATTATGGCGCCCGATCCGAGGAGTGGGACCAATCTCATGTGTTTCAAGATCACCTTCGAAGTCCGAAGAAGATCGTCACCTTATTAAGTCGGATCAAAGCAGAAGAACATATCCTTCATTGTCTTGCCACAGGGAGAAATGCTTACCTTCTTAAAAAAGCTGGGATGAAGTATAAGTACTGGAGTTATGGCTCAGATATCGACGAGGAATGCTTTATTCGCATGGCGCTTTCAAACACCCCTCTCTGTAAGAGGTTCATCAAACATCCTTATAGAGTCATCTCAGAGCGTTCTAAGGCAAGAAGATCCATTTGCGAAGCAACCTCCATCATGATATCTCCCTATCAACTTGAAAGTCTGGGCCGAATATGTCCTGGTAAGCGAATGTTTTTCCTGCCCCATTATTTCAAGACTACTGATTACCAAACTCTCCTAGAACAAAAGGCTCAAAGCAAGAGGATAGTATATGAACAAATTCGGGCGGAACGATATTTCTTTTCCTCCACGCGCCATGTCTGGTCAGGAACTCTAAGAGATATGGCGGATAATAAAGGAAATGACGTCCTATTGAAATCCTATGCAATATTTAAAAAACGGACCGGGGACCACCAATCCAAACTTGTTCTTGTAAGGAAGGGGCCTGATGTGGAAGCATCGAAATCATTATCGAGAGCCTTGGGTATCGATGATTCTATTATATGGATTGATGAGATGAGGAGAGAGGAACTTGATCGATATTATCAAGGAGCCGCCATGTGTTTTGGGCAGTTTGGAACCTCGGCAATTACTTATGCTGCATTAGAACCTTTAGCGAATGGTACGATTAGTATTTCTATTTCAAATGAGAATGATTCCATAGTGCCTTATTACAAAACGAGGCCTCCTATTTTTAATAGCAAAGACTCAAAAGAAATCGCTGAATTCATGGTCAAGATATTATTGAGAAACGGGGACCATGCTGATCTATCATACAAATCATGGCTTTGGATTCAGAATAATTGTTCTGAGGAACATTTTGTCAAATCCTTTGTTAGATTATTTGAAGAAGACTCAACCGGATGAAACACATTAAGAGAATAAACCAATGAGTGAGCACTAAATGGAAGTTGAAAAAGCAAACCGATTTGAATTTGGTAAAAACTGGCAGCGATTTCTTTTGACATTGGATGAAGAACGAATATTGGAGGCACAAAAATCCCTTAGACAAATGCTGGAGGCGGATTACTTAACTGGGAAGTCTTTTCTCGATATTGGCTCAGGAAGCGGCTTATTTTCGCTTTCTGCAAGACGATTAGGGGCAAGGGTTCACTCGTTTGATTTTGATCCACTCTCAGTGGCATGTACGATGGAACTCAAACGGCGTTATTTCCCCAATGATTCAAATTGGACGATTGAGCAAGGAGATGTATTGAACGGGGATTATCTGAAACTGCTTGGACAATTTGATGTTGTTTATTCTTGGGGAGTTCTTCACCATACAGGGGCAATGTGGAAAGCATTGGAAAATGTTATTCCGTTGGTCGGTGAAGGGGGGAAATTATACATTTCAATCTATAATGATCAGGGAGATGCAAGCCGCCGCTGGGCCGCCTTGAAGAAGTTCTATAATCAATCTCCAAAGCCGGTTCAGATATTCATGGTATTCATGGTAGGGGCTCTTTGGCTCATTCATTCCGCTTTGGCTCGGCTGATGCGACTCCAGAATCCTCTTGCCTTCAAAGAATGGGCTGAGAAGAAGAAAAGCAGAGGGATGTCTGTTTGGCATGATCTTATCGATTGGGTTGACGGTTATCCCTTCGAGGTATCCAAGCCTGAGGAGATAATGGATTTCTTTTGGAAGAAGGGATTTGAACTCCTTGAATCAAACATTTGTAAGAGTGGGCACGGGTTTAATTAGTTTGTGTTTGTTCGGGAGGCAAATGACAATAAGACATAATCGTTTCTATAAAACAGTGAGGAATGATCTGTGAGGTGACAAATTGGACAAGCCATTGTTTACAGTATTCACCCCAACTCTTAACCGTGCCCATACGTTGCCGCGCGTCTATGAAAGCCTTCGAGCGCAGACATATCGGAGTTTCGAGTGGATCATTGTGGACGATGGTTCCACTGATGATACATATGAGGTCGTTGAAAAGTGGAAGCAAGAGGCAGATTTTCTCGTTCGTTACGTGTGGCAGCCGAACAAGGGAAAACATGTGGCTTTCAGACGAGGCTTGGAACAGGCCCAGGGGAAATTCTTCCTCCCTTTTGATTCCGACGATGCATGTGTTCCGGAAGCCTTAGAGCGTTTTAAATTCCACTGGGATTCTATTCCAACGAAGCAAAAACCCCGATTCTCCGGGGTTTGCGGCCTATGTAAGGACCAGTATGGGAGGTTGGTCGGGCATAGATTTCCCTGGGACATTACGGATTCTGATTCTCTTGAAATTTATTATCGGTACGGGGTGAAAGGCGAAAAGTGGGGATTTCAGTGTAGCGAAGTGTTACGCCGATATCCTTTCCCAGACGTTGAAGGAGCAAGGTATGTTCCAGAGGGTGTGGTCTGGAATGCAATTGCAAAGTCGTACAAGACCCGTTTCGTGAACGAAGTGCTAAGGATATATTTTATTCAAAATGCGTTTTCTTCAGATCAAATTACTCATTCGTTAAGCGACCCATCCAGAAATGCTGCGGGGGGGGTATTCTATTACGAACTTCGTCTAAATGAGGAAATCATGTGGTTTCGCTTCGCCCCATGGGATTTCTTTAGATCGGCAGTAAATTACGTTCGATTTTCACTGCACTCGGGGATGGGAATATCGAGATCGTTACGGAAGATTCAGCCTGCGTTAGCAAAAAGCTTGGTCCTTTTCGCTCTACCACTAGGGGGAGCACTATACGCTCTCGAAAAGAGAAATGTGAGCGTGCTCCCTAAGTATGCACGTGTCACCCGAGCTGTAAAGGGTTGGATGGCAAACCTATTTTGAAAAGTGGGCCTGGTGTGATTGATCACCTGAGGGGTCCGTTAGGTGAGGGATTTTGCCGATCCACAGAAAGATCTCAACATGTTTTAAGTAAGTTGACCAGAGGAGGGGGGCTTGAGAAACTCAATGCTGAAGGTGATGAAGACAGGCTTGAACCACCCTTTGCCGGAGGCAACGTTGGATTCTGAATTGAAATTCTTATCCCGCCTGACTAGGAGATTTCCACGGATGAGAGGAGCGGCCTTTGCTGCAAGTCTCCTGAGACAGTTCTATCTGAGGAAAAGAAGGATATCCTTGGAAGTGGAGGCCCTCGGTTTTAGAATGCAGTTAGATCCTTATGAGTGCGTCGATGGTGCATTGTTATTCTATCCACATCTTTACGAGCACCGTGAAATTGAGTTTATGAGGAAACATTTACGGCCAGGAGATATCTTCCTGGACATCGGCGCCCACATCGGGTTTTATTCACTGATCGCATCACGGATCGTCGGAGAAAAGGGGTCTGTCGTTGCGGTGGAAGCGGACCCTTACAATTTTAGAAAACTTACACTTCACCTTAAATTGAATCATATCCAAAATGTTATCGCGGTGAATGAGGGAGTCTCGAACAAAAAGGAGGTTCTTCGCCTCGGGTTGAATGTCACTGGGAATCGAGCAGGAAATTCATTTTTATCAATGAATGAAGATCACGTTGATGTCCCGTGTTCTCCCCTTGCGGCGCTCTTAAGGAAACATGGAATTAATCGAGTCCAAGGGGCCAAGTTCGATATCGAAGGTTTTGAGTTTAGGGTCCTACATCAATTCTTCAGGGATATTGACGACTCCCTGCGCCCTGACTTTATGATTATTGAACAGCATTCGGAACTCGTGGAAAGGGCAGGAGGAAACGTAATCGAGCTTCTTGAAAGCGAGGGATACCGAATGGAACGGGTTTTAAAACCCAATTATCTCATGAGGCGAAGAGATTCCCGCAAAGGTAACGGATGAAAGTCCTAATGGTCATTTCACAGTTTTATCCTCTCATTGGGGGAGCAGAAAAACAGGCCCAATTGCTCGCTAAGAAATTAATAGAGAAGAGTGTTGATGTTACTCTTATAACAGGGTGGTGGCGGATCAATACCCTTCCGACGGAAAGGATAGATGGGATTAGAGTCATTCGGAATTTTTCATGCTGGGGAATGTTCGGAATAAGAGGGATTCGTTCCTTTGGAGTCTTGGCCTATATGGCGAGCCTTGGCGCTTATCTTCTTGCACAGGGGAAGCATTACGATTTGATTCATGTCCATCAAGTCCTTTACCCCGCTTTTGTTTCTGTATTCTTTGGAAGAGAACTTCTTCATAAACCGGTTCTTGTTAAAAGCGGAAGTTCTGGAATGACAAGTGATATCAGGGAGTTAAGACGATATCCTTCAGGGGATTTTCAATTGAAATATTTGGTCAAGAAAATGGATTATTTGGTTGCGACAAACAAGATCAGTGGAAGGGAATTTATCGAGATCGGATATCCTGAATCGCGCATTGTCTATATTCCCAATGGTGTTGAGATTTCGTCCGAAGGGAAGGGTGCTTACGCCCCCGTTAGAACTGTCCTGACATCAGCAAGGCTGAGCAGGGAAAAAGGGATGGATATCCTAATTAAAGCATGGGCCCAGGTGATGCAACATGAAAAATCCCTTAAACTTCTGATTCTGGGAGATGGTCCTCTTGCATCGGAACTCAGAAATTTATCCAAATCATTAAACCTGACAGATTCAATCGATTTTCGTGGGATGGTTCAGGATGTCTCTTCTTACTTGAGAGAGGCTGATCTTTTTGTCCTGCCTTCAAGAACTGAAGGGGTGTCCAATGCCTTGTTGGAAGCCATGAGCCAAGGAATTCCATGCATTGCGACAGATGTCGGAGGAAATCCAGAGGCCCTTGGGAAGGGAGAATCCAAAGAAGTTTCGGTAGGGCAATACATTTTGGCCAAGAATGGAGTCCTTGTCCATCCCGGAGATGTCCAAGGGCTTTCCAATGCCATCCGTTATCTTATTCGAGAGGGAGGAGTAAGAGAAGAAGTGGGTAGAAGGAGCAGACAATATATACGAGAAAATTACTCCATTGATTTGATCGCTAATCGATACATCGAACTCTATCAACATATGCTGAGCGGGAGAGCCTAAGATGTGCGGGATCTGTGGGGAGATCGATTTCGACAATAAGCGCATCTCCGTGGAAGTGACCAAGAGGATGTGTGATGCCTTGGCACATCGGGGGCCGGATGATGAAGGAATGCTCTTCCTAAGAGGGAGTCGAACCATTGAAGTGAACAAATCATCAGGACCCCCTCGAGATGAAGGTGGTTTTGAAGTGGCGTTGGGACACCGCCGTCTCTCCATCATCGATCTCTCGGAAGCTGGGCATCAGCCCATGCGTAATGAGGATGGAACGATTTGGATCGTTTATAACGGAGAGATTTATAATTTCCAAGAAGTCAGGAAAGGGTTAGAAGAAAAAGGACATGTTTTTAGATCAAGATCTGACACAGAGGTGATCCTTCATGCCTATGAAGAATGGGATGTTGAGTGCCTGAAATATTTTCGAGGGATGTTCGCCTTTGCTATCTGGGATCTGAAGCGGAAAAGGCTTTTTCTGGCTCGAGACAGGCTGGGCAAGAAACCCTTGGTTTACTGGATGGGGAAAGGTCGCTTTCTATTTGCCTCAGAGATAAGGGCAATTCTTCAAGCAGCAGGGGTCGAGCGAAAGGTGAACCTCGTTGGGCTTCATCATTATTTGACTTATCAATATGTTCCGTCTCCTCTTACGATCTTCGAAGGGATAAAGAAATTACCTCCCGCCCACTACCTGCTCTATGATCTGTCAGGAAAGGTGAAGATAGAAAAATACTGGGACCTCGATTTTTCCCCGATTCAAAAGAATAAAGCGGATTTGAATGAATGGGGTGATCAAATCAGGTCAGGGCTCGAAGAATCGGTGAAACTCAGACTCATCAGCGATGTCCCTGTAGGGGCCTTTCTGAGCGGAGGGATGGACTCCAGTCTCGTCGTAGGGATCATGTCGAAGTTGAGTCATCAACCTGTAAAAACATTCTCCATAGGGTTTGAAGAGAAAGAGTTTGATGAGCTGGGGTTCGCAAGAATTGTTTCAAGACATTTTTCGACTGAACATCACGAATTTGTGGTGCGGCCGAATGCCATTGAGATTTTGCCTGAATTGGTATGGTACTACAGCGAACCGTTCGCTGATTCGTCAGCCATTCCCACCTATTATGTGGCGAAGATGACAAAGGATTTCGTGAAAGTGGTGCTCACCGGAGATGCCGGGGATGAGAATTTTGCAGGTTATCCGAGATATCTTCGAAGTAAGTGGGTTGCCTGGTTTACTAAAATTCCAGAAAAGGTAAGAAAGGACTGGATGCCGCCCATTCTCAGAATGGGGGCTTCCCTGCATTGGAGGGAGAAGACATTCAATCGGCTGGCAGATTTTCTGGAATTGTTATCTTCTAACCAGGCTAGAAATTACGCAGAACAGATCAAAATCTTCAACGCCAAAGAGAGAAGTGGAATTTATTCCCCAGAAATGGATCATACCTTAATGCACATCGACCCCGTTGGTTATTTAGTAGAAAAATACGAGGAAAGCGAAACCGAAGATCCTTTAAATAAATTGCTTTATCTGGATATCCATTCCTACCTTCCTGAGGATCTACTCGTCAAAATGGATATTGCCACCATGGCTAATTCTCTCGAGGCCCGCGTTCCGTTTCTGGATCATCAATTCATGGAATTGGTCGCACAAATTCCATCCCAATTCAAACTAAACGGATCCAGGGCCAAATTTATCCTCAAGAAAGCTTTTTCCGATTTTCTTCCACCGGCTATTTCAAAGCGAAAAAAGATGGGATTCGGCGTTCCCATTTCAAGATGGATTAGAAAAGATCTAAAAAATTATGTTTACGATGTCCTCTTGGACCGGAAGGCGCTGCAGAGAGGATATTTCAGGAAAGAAGGCATCGAACAACTCCTGGAAGAGCACCTCTCCTTACGCTATGACCATTCGGCAAAGATTTGGTCTCTTCTCTTTTTAGAGAATTGGTTTCGAATCTTCATGGATCAGCAGGGTGATTTTAAACCGCATGTTATTTAAAAGTGGAAAGGCCGGTATGTCCCACGCCCATGAGCCGAGGGGGTTGGTAAGTCCTCGAAGAGAATGGATCGCCTCTCTTCTGATTGCTGTTCTTGTAGCTGTTCTTTATCTTAATACCCTGGGACACCAGTTCACCAATTGGGATGATGGGATGATTTACCAAAATGCAAGCATCCGGAACTTAGGTTGGGAAGGAATTAAGAAAATATTTAAGCCTGAGAAAGGGCAAACGTATCAGCCTGTTCGGATGTTAAGTTACGCAGTTGACTACAAATTCTGGAAATTGAACCCCACGGGTTATCGTATAACAAATATTCTTTTTTACATACTTACCTGTCTGATGGTCTTTCTTGTTCTTAGGTTTTTATCTGCCAATTTGAGAGGAGGGAAGCAGCCAGATTCCCATTTCCGTGTCGGGTTATTCGGTGCGCTTTTATTTGCTGCGCATCCCGTCCATGTGGAGGCAGTGACATGGCTTGCAGCTAGGAAAGAAGTCCTTCAAGGATTTTTCTTTTTTCTTGCTTTTTATCTCTACCTCAAAGGAAGGGGGAAGAAGGGGGGGGCTAAAATAACCTTCCTTGGTCTGGTTCTTCTTTCTATTCTTCTGGCCACGCTTTCAAAACCCGCAGCCATTGTCTTTCCAGCAATCATCCTCGTTTATGAGATAGCCCTCCGACAAGACAGATGGATTGATTTTGTGAAGGGACACTGGTTGTTTTTCGTCCTTTCTATTATTGTTTCCCTCATCTTTGCCTTCATATTAATCAGAGTCATGCTTGATGCCGGAGGAGTGAAGCCCTACAGGGGAGGCAATTTCTTTAATAACTTCCTGATCAGCTTTTATGTCTTTCTCTACAATATCAAACTTCTGGCCTTTGCGTTCAACTACTCAGCCGCTTACACGATTACTCTTCCCGTTGAACTCCTTAACCTTCGAACTCTAATCGCCGTCGTGTCCGTTTGTTCGCTGCTTGGGTTAAGCATCTGGTCTCTCAAGAGGACAAAGGTCATTTTCTTTTCTGTATGGTTCTTCTTTGTGACCTTGCTCCCTTATCTCAATATTATCCCGATCAGCACCCTTCTGGCAGATCGGTATGTTTTTATCCCTTCCCTCTCGACTTGTTTTCTTTTGGGAATTGGTTTTGATAGGTTGTCCTCCATCATTCATCCAAGATTTTCTGAAGGATTTTTCAAACTACTCTCCCTAACCCTTTTTTTGTTTTTGCTAGGGTGTTATTCCTTCCTGACCATTCAGCAAAACAGAATATGGGAAAACAGTTACACCCTGTGGTCAGATGCAGTGGAAAAGTATCCTGAGAGCAATGTGGCCAATGCCCTCATGGGGGTCGTCTATATGGATTTAGGGATGGACGAAAAAGCGGCAGAATATCTCGAAAAAGCGGTCCAGATTCTTCCGATAGATTATGAGTCTCGAAACAATCTTGGTATCGTTTATCAAAAACTTAATCGGCCTGAACGGGCCCTTCAGGAGTTGATGGCTGCCCTGTCGTTGAAACCCGAAGATGAGGTCTTGAAAATCAACCTTTCTCTTTACTACCAGAACCAAAAGGAGTATGGGAAATCAGAGGCGATCCTAAGAAATTTACTATCGAAAAATCCAAAGGATGTGAGGCTATTATTTGGATTAGGGATCCTCTATAAGGAAATGGGTGACTATGAAGGTGCCATTAGAGAGTTGACGAAGGCAATGAAATTGGCCCCAGGCATCATCACCCTTTATGAGGAACTGGGTAACATTTATGTCAGCAGAATGAAGGATATCGAAAAGGGTAAGTATTATTATCAAAAAGGGATTGAAATGGTTCCCAAGGCGAAGCCAAGGGTGGAAGATTTGAGGTGGATGATTCAGGATTTGGAATGTCATCGATAAGATGCCGAGGGGAAAGAGCATAACGCACAGGGTTCAATGATATAACCTTTCAGTCTCGGAGGAACTTTGATGTGGATCGTGGGTTCAATTGTTTTTGGGGCCATCGTCGGTAGTTTCCTGAATGTCTGTATCTGTCGAATCCCCAAGGGGGAATCGATCATCTTTCCGGGCTCTCATTGTCCTCATTGTCAACGTTCAATTCCTTTTTATGACAATATCCCTCTGGTCAGCTACCTCCTCCTCAGGGCAAAATGTCGCTATTGTCAAGGCCCTATCTCTTCGCAGTATCCCCTTGTGGAAGGGGTGACCGCCCTCAGTTCCTTCCTTCTGTTCAGCCGGTTCGGGGTTTCTTGGAGCTATCTTTTCTATTTCTCATTCCTAGCGAGTTTAATTGTCATTACGGTCATCGACTTGTTTCACCAGATCATTCCTGATGTGATCAGCCTGCCCGGGATAGGTGTTGGACTCATCGCTTCGTTCATTCTTCCCCAACTCACATTTTTAAATTCTCTGATAGGGGTTCTCTTGGGAGGAGGGAGTCTTTTTCTGGTTGCCACTTTTTATCAGTGGTTGTTCAAAAGGGAGGGGATGGGTGGAGGGGATGTCAAATTACTGGCGATGATCGGGGCCTTCTTGGGTTGGAAAGCCGTAATCCTCACCATTCTCTTAGGTTCACTCATCGGATCCATCATCGGCGTGATCGTCATGATGCTCAAAGGGAAAGATTTGAAATATGCGATCCCCTTTGGACCCTTTCTTTCCCTTGGGGCCGCTGTTTCCCTCTTCTATGGAGAGGCGATCATCACTTTGTATTTGAATTTAAACAAGTGAGGATAAAGGGGTGAAATCATCCTATGCGAAATCAATCCTGGTTGTTTAAAAAATTGAATTTGAATCTCAGGATGGAGATCCTGATTAACATTTCACTTCTCATGCTGGCAGCCATCCTGTTGATTGGTTTTACCATGTCGAAAATCAGCGAAAGGAGGATCCTTTATGAAAAAATAGCGAGCGGTGGAAGGATGATCCAAGATTTTCAGGTGATTATCGACTACATCGCTTTGAATAGGAAGGAGTTTTCTTTGACCCACCCCGTCGTCAAGAAGGAGATTCAAGATTTTATCCTGGTTTATACCAAAGAAAGGATGTTCTATGATTTGACCATCGCGGACCAGGAGCTAAAGATCGTTGCCAGCATGCGCCCAGAACGGTTGGACCGTCCTTTTTCCAATGATCTCTTGGCTCAATCCATACGGTCAGGTCAATTTAACACACAGGTCGAAAAATCGAGAGGTCTATTATCTGCCCAGTATAAGAGATTAACCCTCTATTCCCCCTTGTGGTTTCGAGGAAGAGTGGCCGGCGGGATTCAGATGGAAATCCCTATCGGGGATGTGATGAGACATCTGCTGGAATCTCAGAGGATGATCTTGATCTCCATCATGCTCGACGGCATTGTCTTAATCATCTTTGGAAGTTTCTTACTCTCTCGAGTCTTGGTAACACCGTTAAAAGAACTTGTCCAGCTCACACAAAAAATCAGCGAAGGCGACTTCAGTCAAAAGATAGAAGTCCATTCCAAGAATGAAATTGGGCAATTGATCTCCTCCTTTAACCGGATGATCGAGAGGTTAAAGGAAAACCAGGAGAGCTTGGACGATCATTTGAGATCTTTGGAATCCGCCAACCGGCAGTTAAAGCAGGCACAGGAAGAATTAATTCGGACTGAGAAATTGGCATCCATTGGGAGATTCGCGGCAGGAGTGGCCCATGAAGTCGGGAATCCTTTGGGAGCGATTCTTGGATATACCAGCATTTTACAGAAAGGTGGAATTGAACGAGAAGAGGAAAAAGATTACTTAAATCGAATCGAGAAAGAAATCGAGAGAATTAACCGGATCGTTAGAGAATTGCTGGACTTTTCGCGCCCGTCAAAATTTGAAATTCGGGAGGTGAATGTCAATAAAGTCGTAGAAAATGCCCTTTCCCTCCTCTCCTATCAAAAGAATTTTAAGAACATCCAAACCCAGTTGAATCTCCAGCTCAATTTACCCTTGATCAAGGGGGATGAATCCCAACTTTCTCAAGTCTTTATCAATATCATCTTAAATGGGATCGATGCGATGCCGGGTGGGGGCACTCTGGAGATTCAATCGGAAGAGTATCTTGTTGAGGACGCCTTCCCGATTCGGGAGCATCGTCCCTATCCAACGAGGCGGAAAGGAGATCCAATGGAAACGGATTATTTGCATTTACGAAAAGCCGACCCCATCTCTGTTCTCCTGACAAAATTCTCAAGAGGAGATCGGCTGGTGAGAATCCGGATCTCTGATACGGGAATTGGCATCAAGAAGGAGGATCTGGAGAGAATCTTCGATCCTTTCTTTACCACAAAATCCCCTGATAAAGGAACGGGTCTTGGTTTATCCATCTCCCTGAGGATTGTCGAATCGATGGGAGGGGAAATAAGGGTGGGGAGCGAAATTGGAAAAGGTTCAAACTTTGAACTCTATTTCCCAGCCATATAGGGAGAGGGGCTTGGGCATGCCTTGCCTCAACGTCTGGGACCCTATCTCAGCATTAAGAAAACATAGGAGGATAGAATGATTCCAAAGAGAGTACTGATTGTAGATGATGAGGAAAACTTTAGACATATGTTATCGGTGATCTTAAAAAAAGAGGGCTATGATGTAGACGCTGCTTCCAATGGGGAGGAGGCATTGCAAAAGATCACCCTTTCCCCTTACGACCAGGTTCTTTGTGACATCCGGATGCCCAAGATGGATGGCCTGGATTTTTTGAATGAAGCAAAAAAGGCGGGAGTGGATGCAACGATCATTATGATGTCAGCCTACGGAACAGTCGATATCGCCATCGAGGCCATAAAATTGGGGGCCTATGATTATATCTCCAAACCGTTCAAACCGGATGAGGTCATTCTGACTTTAAAAAAGGCTGAAGAAAGGGAACGGTTGAGAAGGGAAAATGAACTCTTGAGAAAGGAGGTAAAGAAGGAGTACAGTTTTGAAAACATCATAAGTAAGAACAAACAGATGCAAAAAATGTTTGAAGTCATTACGAAAGTGGCTCAGTATAAATCGACGATTTTGATCACGGGAGAGAGTGGCACAGGAAAGGAGTTGGTAGCAAGGGCCCTGCATTATAATACCGATCGAGCTCAAAACCCTTTCGTGGCCGTCAATTGTGGAGCCATTCCGGAAAATTTATTGGAAAGCGAACTTTTCGGGCATGCAAAGGGAGCCTTTACCGATGCCATTCGGACCAAAAAGGGCCTTTTTGAAGAAGCCGATGGAGGGACGCTCTTTTTAGATGAGATTGGGGAGTTACCTCCTCAGCTCCAAGTCAAACTCCTCCGAGTACTCCAGGAGGGAGAGATCAGAAGGATTGGGGAATCCAAGCCTATTCAAGTGGACGTAAGAATTGTTGCCGCAACGGTCAAAGATCTGGTGAAAGAGGTCAATGAGGGAAGATTTAGGGATGACCTCTTTTATCGAATCAATGTGCTTCCCATTCATATTCCGCCTCTCCGGGAAAGGAACGAAGACGTTCCGTTATTGACAGCCCACTTCATAAGAAAATATAGCCAGGCGATGAGTAAGAATGTGGTGGGCATCGATTCCAGGGCTTTAGAGGCACTGATGAACTATAAGTGGTACGGGAATGTGAGAGAGCTGGAAAATACGATTGAAAGGGCCATCGTCCTCGCAGACAGGGAAAATATTGAGATGGAAAATCTACCTCTCGAAATTCAAAATTTTCAGGAGGAGATCCCATTAGAACCATTGGCGGAAGAAGAATACTCCATCAAGAAATCATCCAGGTTTTTAGAGATGAACCTCATCAAGAAGGCGTTGAAAAAGACGAAAGGAAATCATACCCATGCGGCCAAGTTGCTCGAAATAAGCCACCGAGCCCTTTTATATAAGATTAAAGAATATGGCATCATTGAGGACGACCTTTGACCCAATAAAAAGTGATTACCATCATTTTTCTCGATTTGAATTCAACCGTACGCTAAGATTAGACTGACGCTGCATGACGGTTTTGACCGGTATCTAACTATTTGATATTTATAAGGTTTCAATCCAACATCACATTTTGTCCAGAGGGTTTAATCTTTTCATAACATGCTCTGCCAAAGTCCATTCCATATTCCCTGACCAAATGCATCCCCGGGTTACAACCTTTCAAAATATTTGAATAATCTCCAATTGTTCGTTCCTCTCTTTTTCCTGTAAAACCTCTTGGTATAGGTTTTGCAACCTTCAATGTAAAAATTCGACGGAAGGGAGATTTGCTATTGAACCCATTATTAAGATCCAAAGGATTTACGTTGATTGAAGTGTTAGTAGCCATGGTTATCCTCTCTTTTTCCTTATTGGCCCTTGCAGGCCTCATGGTCACCACGACGAAGAATAATGCTTTTGGGAGCCATATGACCGAAGCAGCTACCTTCGCTCAGGATAAATTAGAAGAGTTAAGAGCAGTAAAATGGGAGAATTTGATTGAGGGGAATAATACGGACCAGCAAGGTGGTTCAACGGGCATCAACTATACCAGAAATTGGAATGTGACGACCAACGGCAGTTTAAAAACGATCACCATCAGTGTGAATTGGAATGACCGCACTGCTCATTCGATTAAACTTGTATCGGTCCTCTCTCACTAACAGCGGTTTTTATAAGGAATTCTGGAGCCTAAGAGGATGAAAAAGATGAAACAGTTAAACAGGAAGGGTGTTACTTTGATTGAATTACTCGTAGCCTTAGTCATCTGCGGGATGGTGGCTGCCGGAATCTATCAGGTATTTATCGCTCAGAGTAAGGCCTATACCGTTCAAGACCAGGTCGTGGAGGTGCAACAGAGCGTTCGAAGCGCCATGGAGATGTTGTTAAGAGATCTCCGAATGGCCGGATATGATAGCGACAATCTTCTATCGACGATCACCATTACCAGTCCCATCGCCAATCTAAGCAACAATTCCATCACAGTGAACTACGAGTACTACGACAAGGCCCTTGCCCAATATCAAAAACACACGGTGGCTTATTGGAGAGATGGGGGATCCTCCAGCTTGATCCGGCAATTGACCGTCAATGATGTGGCGAGACCTCAAGAGACCCTACTCGAGAACGTAGAAAACCTGAACTTAACTTATGGGGTGGATGTCAATGAGGACGGCGCTTTGGATAACTGGGTTCCAGCCGGATCCATCGGCATTTCGAAAGTGGTGGCCGTCCGTGTAACCTTGACCGCCCGACCCGTCCAGATCAATCCAGATAATAATAAGATGATATCTCCAAGGACTTTAGTTTCGAATGTCAGCCTAAGGAATTTGTCCATGATTAGGTAAGTATCATTCTTTCGTCCAGACAGAAGTCTACAAAAATCTAAAGGGAGCGTGCTTTATGCATAAAAAAATTGTTAACCCTATTAAAGATCAATCCGGTGTTGCTTTGGTGATGGCGTTGATCATGATCGTAATTCTCACTCTGATCGGTCTCGCTTCTACATACACCTCGACCTTTGAAATGAAACTGTCAGGAAATAAAAGGGGAACCACTGATGCCTTTTATGCCGCTGATAGTGGTGTCCAGGTAGTGGTAGCCAGTGTGGAGAATTTCAGCTTACCTGGGAAATATGTGGATGAAAAATACGATCCCTTTACGGACCCGAATAATCCTAACCCAACCAAGGCAAAAGTGACCATCACTCATGACATCAGTCAAGCGGGGTCACCGAGAGGAGCACAAATGAGTGCCATCCACTTTGGGTTCGAACATTTTTGGATCGAATCAAAAGGGAGCGATCAGTTGGACTTAAGCCTTGTGAAATCCAGCTGCACCGTAGAAGAAAAGATCGTGAGATTGGTGCCAACGCTTCAAGGAGGTTATTAGAAAGATGAAGTCGAAAAGAATTTTATTTGTCTTATTAACTCCTTTATATCTTCTCCTTGCGGTGACTTGCTTCGCGTCCGATATCGATCTCTATATGGCAAGCGGGCAAGGGGTGGAGGCTAATCTCCTGATCATGTTCGATAACTCAGGAAGTATGAATGATGAGATTCAGGCCTATTTTTACGATCCATCCACAACCTATGACCCCCTGGTCGTTTCTCAAGCAAATCGCGACACGGTCTATTATCGCGTTTATGGTGGAGGATGGAATCTATTTTCGAATTCTATCGCCGACGTCGCCTGCTCTTCTGCGCGAACGGCACTCACGAATAACGGACACTACGAAGGAAATACTAATTCCACTTGCTCTAGAACAAATCGAACATTGCGGACTGGAAATTATAGAAATTATCTTGCCTCGGTTGGTGGGACTGAATATTTGCCAAAACTAACCATTGCCAAACGGGTGATGGAAGATTTCTTGAACACCATCCAGGGGGTGAGGATGGGGATGATGGTTTTTAACTACTCGGAAGGAGGTCGGATCCATAGTACGATAAGAAGTCTGAATGAGACGACTCGAACTCAATTGATCAATGAAGTAAGAAATATCACGGCGGACACCTGGACTCCGTTAGCAGAGACACTTTATGAGGCAGGACTCTATTTTAGAGGAGCTTCAAGCTATTTCAATTCAGGGGTGGTCTACACAAGCCCAATTCAATATTATTGTCAGAGGAATTATGTGATCATCATTACCGATGGGATGTCCACACAGGACCGGCATTCCATTTTGGCCTCAGCCATTGGTGATCGAAATGGCGACCAGAAAGAACCCATCGGTGCTCTAAATGACCCGAACTATCCAAACAACGGGTCTGACTATCTTGATGATGTAGCGAAGTACCTTTATGATGACGATCTCCGGTCCGACCTGACAGGTCAGCAGAATATCATCACCTACACCATCGGTTTCACGGAGGATAACGATCTCCTCGAAAGAACAGCTGTTCATGGACACGGGAGGTATTTCTACTCCGATAATGCGCAGCAACTGGCAAATGCCTTTCAGGACATTATCAATGAAATTCTGGAAAAATCTTCCTCCTTCGTAGCCCCTCTTGTTCCCGTCAGCCGAATGGAGAGAACATCTGCAGGAGATAAGATCTATTTAGCCTTATTTCAGCCTGAAAATGACGGCATGTGGAGTGGGAATATTAAAAAATTCGGCGTGGCCCAGGAGAATAATACTTTAACGAATATCTTCCTCGGAGATATTGTGGATTCCAATGGTGCGGCAGCTTTAGACGAAGACGGCCAAATTCTTTCGACAGCCAAATCCTTTTGGACAACCATTAGCATGGATGGGGGCGATGTGGAAAAGGGAGGGGTCGGTGATGTTCTAAGAAATCGGTCCTCTTCTCGAAATATCTATACGTACTTAGGCACTGCTGAAGTCACCCATTCTTCGAATGCCTTCAACAATACAAATATCACACCTACAGCGCTGGGTCTGGCATCCGCCGACAGTGCAGGGAGAGATAAATTAGTCCAATTTGTCCATGGTTACGATTCTTATGACCGTAATGGTAATGGTGATACCACCGAAAAACGAGATTGGATCTTGGGTTCTTTTCTTCACTCCAGGCCTTTGCTTATTCATTATGGAACACGGTCTGTCATCTTTGCTGGTGCGAATGACGGGATGCTCCATGCTTTTGATGATTCGGACGGAACTGAGCTCTGGGCCTTTATTCCTCCAAACCTACTCAATAAGCTTCAAGCCCTGCATGCCGGTGTCGTTGAGTCGTTTGTGGACGGTTCGCCAAAGGCCTATCTCTCTTATGATTCTAATGGGGAGATAACCAAAGCAATTCTCATATTTGGTCAGAGGAGGGGGGGCAATCATTATTACGCGCTCGATATCACGAATCCTTTGCTTCCCAAATATCTATGGAAGATCAGCCCAGATATGACTGACTATGGTGAATTGGGGCAAACATGGTCTTCTCCAATGATTGGGAAAATCGCCTATTTCACAGGAGAGAAGTGGGTTGCTTTTATTGGGGGAGGGTATGATGAAAATCAGGACAATGATCCGGTTACCGCCTCCGATTTAAAGGGTAGAGCCGTTTACGTGGTAGATGTGTTGGATGGTTCTCTGGTGTGGCGCTATTCCTACGCAGAGAATAATGAGATGGCATTTTCCATACCAAGCGATATCCAAAGAATAGACACGAACGGAGATGGGAAAGTTGATCGGCTCTACGTCGGTGATATGGGGGGGCGAATTTGGCGATTCGATATCAGCAACCCTGATCCTGCGCTATGGGCAGCGACAGCGAAGATCATTTTCAATTCCAACACAGGAAGTGAAAAAAGAAAGATCTTCTACCCACCTGATGTAACCCTTGAAAAGGACAGCGGAGATTATGAGATGTTATTCTTTGGGACAGGGGATAGGGAACATCCTAAGGAATCTACCAACATCAATAGAGTTTACGCCATTAAAGACAAAAATCCTTCAGCGCCTTTAACAGAAACCAATCTGGTCGATGTGACACAAGATTTATTACAGGATGCCAGCACGTCTCCAACTGATAAGACCGCAATTCTTAATGCTCTGGGCGCTAAGGAGGGGTGGTTTATTAAGCTGGATCAAAATCTTGGCGAGAAGTGCCTTTCCAGTCCTGTAGTGTATTATGGAGTGGTCTATTACACTTCATTTGCGCCCAACTTTGGATCTGACGGGGACCCCTGCTTTGTGGGTGAAGGAACAGGAAGACTCTATGCCTTCAGATACAAATCAGGAAATGCCGCCTTTAATCTGGATGGATTGGGTACGGAGGGTGCCCTCACCCGAAGCGATCGTTCTACGACCATCGGCACCGGTATCCCATCCGGAGTCATCATCACCTTCATTGAAGGAAAAACTGTAGCCTATGTGGGCGTGGGTGGACCAGGTGGCCCCCGCGTTCCTAAACCAAAACTTTTGAGTGACAAAAGCATTGTCCCTGTTACTTGGAGAATAGTCTTCTAATAGGAGGTAAGACGTGAAGGGAAAATTTCTCTATCATGGGGTGGCCCTCGTTATTTTCTTGGTCTTGGTTATTTATTCTTTGACTTTTGCGTTGGATGAAAGTATAGTTAGACTTCAGGGGAGAGTGATGGAGCTGGATTTGAAGAAGAACATGATGATTGTTAATGAGAGGATGTTTTTCTGGGGCCCGAATACAATTTTCTATAATGAGAAAGAGTCCACCATTACTGCAGATCGGTTGAGAGCAAAGGTCTGGGTCTATCTTGAAGGCACAAGGCATGAGGCTGACAAAAAAGTGGTTGCAGAAAAGATATATCTTCTTCCTAAATATATTCATGAAAAAGAGAAACATCTCTATCCCTTCATTCAATAAAGCAGAGCCCCGTGGATTATGGTCACTGACTAAAGCCGTAACCTTCTTTCTTCTACTGTCTTGTATCGTCGTCCCCTTGTCCTGTGAAGGCCAGAAGGCAGCAGAACCTCCCTCCAAAACGAAGGCCAATTCGCTTCCCACCATCACATTGGTGACCATTCTACCAGAAAGACCCACCCGGGAGAATGATTTGAGCTTAGTCATCCAGAGCCAGGACTCGGATGGAGATTTGGTGAATTACCGTTATCAATGGATCAAGAACGATATAGAGATCGCTGGAGAGAGTGGCAATGTCCTGAAAGCTGGGAGCTTTAGAAAGGGGGATATGTTTCAGGTTAGAGTCATCCCCTCAGACGGGAAAGGAGACGGTAAACCGTTTCTTTCCAATCCGGTGAAGATGCTGAATGCTGCCCCCGTTGTCAGTGAGGCCTGGATTGAACCCCAAATGCCTACCATCCAAAATGATCTGACAGTCCATGAAAAGAGTACGGATGCAGACGGAGATTCCATCTTTTTTTCCTATCAATGGGAAAAAAATGGAGCCGCCCTTATGGGCGAGAGGAAGGACATGTTGGAGCGAGTTCGATTCACGAAGGGAGATTCGATTTCCGTCACCATCATTCCTGATGACCGGGAGATCATGGGGGCACCGAAAAAATCAGAACCCGTCAAGATCTCCAACAGTCCACCCACCATTGTATCCTCCCCCCCTACCTCTATCGAAGGGACGAAATATCTCTATCAAGTTAAGGCCAATGATCCGGATAATGATCCAATCACGTTCACATTGAAATCAGGGCCGAAGGGCATGGGGATAGATCCAAAGTCGGGTTTGCTCCAGTGGCAGATTCGCAAAGAAGATAAAGGAACCCATTCGATTGAAATTGAGGTTTCGGATAATGAAGGAGCGAGAAGCTATCAACAGTATACACTGGCGATTGAGGTAAGGTAAACCCCGTTAGAAGACCTTCGGCCCTCTAACGGGAAGGCTCACACGGGGCATTAAACCCCGTGTTCGCTCCCATAAGGGAATTATCTTCATCCCCGCTGCAGGCAGCGGGGCTTTCTAACGGGGTAAATTGATCCCCCATTTTTTCTAGATCTGAATTCGTGCAGGTAGACCCTAAAATCCTCTCTCCGATTCTGTACTTCAGAGACTCTAACCAGATACCGTCTTAAGCTTTTTAATAATTTCATAATTAAAGCAACAAATTTGTGATAAAGTCGCAGTTATTTTTTTTGGCAGAACAGAAAATCGTCACAGATTTCGACAGATTATGAAACTTCATCATGGGTGGCATAACATTTGCTTTTTTAAATTCTTTTTATAGAAAGTTAAGAATCGGAAGTTATTTGATCAAGTTTTTTGCTTTGCAATCTGTAAAATACTGTCAACTGGTGTAAATCAGACTGTTTTTGCAAGAAAAATATATTGACAAAAATTTCTGATTTTATCAGAATAAAGGGAGGGTGTAGCATGAAGATGAACAAAAGAGGGGTTACCTTGATTGAATTGATTGTTGTTTTCGTGATCATTGCTATAGGAGCCGTGCTAATGGTTCCTAATATGGGTGCCTGGTTGCCTAACTACCGGTTGAGAAGTGGTGCGAGGGATATCGTTTCAACGATGAGGGTAGCCCAAATGAGAGCAGTTTCGATTAATACAAACTATCAGGTTTTAATTGCAGGAGGGAGCTATACTCTCCAGCGCGATTCATTGGGGCTATTATGGGTCAATGAAGGGGCAGCGAAGACCCTTCCCACTGGAATAACCATTAGCAACAATACGTTTCCAGCTGTGGGTACGACTCCGGCTGGTAGTTCCTTGTTCAGACCGAATTCATCTTCCAATGGCGGGAGTCTCGTTTTAGGGAATACGAAGGGGACGAAGAGGACCATTACGGTCTTGCCATCAACAGGCAGAATCAGCATTCAATGAACCGATCGATGGTTTTTAGAAAAGAAGGGTTTTCACTAATCGAAGTTTTGATCTGCGTGGTTTTTCTTGCCATCGGTCTTCTCGCCATCGCCAGCCTCCAAGTCACATCCGTCCGAGGAAATTTTTTCAGCAATAACCTCATGCAGGCCACGTATGCGGCCCAAGATCGACTCGAATTCTTAAAGAACTTACCCTTGAATGATCCACCCTTAGGCATAGGAAGTCATAATGACGGGACCGTAGTCATTTCAGATCTCACCTTCAATCGTTCTTATTCGGTGGAATCCATTTCTGATCCCAACGGAAGTTATTTAAAGGTCAATTACACGGTCCGTTGGAATGATGGTGCGGATCACAATATTTCCTTTTCGACGATCAGGTCGCAGTGAGGATCCATTTGATCGCTTATCGATTGAAAAGGTCTAAGGGATTAACCCTGATTGAATTGCTGGTGGCAATGGCCATCAGTGCGATTCTGACTGCCGCCCTCTATCGGACATTTATAGGTCAACACAGGACCTATATGGTACAGGAGCAGGTGGTGGATATGCAGCAGAATGTGAGGGTGGCGATCAACCGGATGATGAGGGAGATCAGGATGGCCGGCTTTGGAAGTGTATGGAATGTCTTCCCCCCTGAGTATCTGCCTTTTTTGACGATTGGCGGCCCTTTTTTAGATGTCATTAATCCGAGGGACAATGAGAATAATGTCGGTCAGAATGATGATCAAATAACGATTATCGGTGCCTTTGAACAAGTATCGACGCTCAGCCAGTCAACTGATGGGAGCGACACCATCCAATTGGTAGGGGGAGCAAATCAATTCAATCTTCTCACGAGAAGATACCTGTGCATCGGAGGCTTGGAAACCCATATCGTAAGGTGGATTGACGGAAACACCATTACCCTGGATGGCAAGTTACTTTTCAATCATGGGGCCGGGACTCCGGTCTTTAAGGTCAAGGCCATCAGGTATCAATTGAGACCGGACAACCGTGATCCCAATATGCCCGTTCTAACAAGGGAGGATCTCACAGATGGAGGATGGTCCCAGGTGGTCGCAGAAAATATTGAAAACCTCCAGTTCAGGTATGTTTTGGAAGATGGATCGGAGTCCGACTCACCTGCTGATCCTTCGAGAATTCGGATGGTGAGGGTTACTGTCCATGCGAGAACAAGCATTTCTGATCCAGAATTCAAAGGGGGGACAGGAGGATTTAGGAGGAGAACCATTGCCTCCAATATTTTGGTAAGAAATATGAGATGAAGTCCGTAACGGGAGAAGGGGGAGGCTCTTGTGCAAGGATTAAGCAATGAAAAGGGTGTGGCGTTAGTTATTGCTCTGATCATGCTTCTTATTTTAACCTTCATTGGAATCAGTGCGATCAGCACGACCACCTTTGAGACAAACATATCGGGGAACGAAAGGGTGGGAACGGGCGCCTTTTATGCTTCTGAGGCCATCTTCCAGGTAGGTCTAAAGCGAGTTCCAGAAAATTATTATCAACCCATTCCTCGAATGAAGATTGGGGAAGACTCCTATGGCTGGAGCGGAGCCGCCTTGGACAAAGGAGCCCCAAAGCCGGTTCAATATCTTGGGCCTTGCCCTCCACCGATTGAGAGAGGAAAGGGGGGGTTTGAACTGGGCGATTCTCCCACGGGCTATTCCCAACGCACCCCAGGTAATTTCTTACAATTTCAGATCAATGCGACAGGTGAATCCTTTGGGGCCACAAAGGAAATTGAAGCGCAAGTGAGATTCGGTCCTTTTTAATTTAATAAGTTTAAAATCCTTAAAATCAAATTTAAAATCCTTAAGAATCGATTGAGGAGTTGATGATGCAAGTCAAAAAGGTTTTCCTGCTTCAGTTTGTTTTTTTGGTGGTGACACTGTTCCTCGCGAGCTCGGGGTTCTCTCAGGGGAAGAAAGAAGGAGTCTTTTCTTTCTTTGGATCGATTGACAGCATTCCTGAGAGCCGCAGATTTATCGTTGTCAATGAACAAAGGGTTTATATCACTTCGAATACGAAGATTGTTGACGAGAATAATAACCAATTGAAAATGAATCAACTGAAACGGGGACTCTCCGTGAGAGTGGAAGGGGTTCGGAAGACAGAGGGGATCTATCCGGAAAAGATCACTGTTATAAGGACCATAAGGACCCCTAAAAGAAACCCTTGATCTCACACGCTGCCCTTCGCTCTACAAAGCCAAAGCCATCATCCGGAATACGAATGACAACCGGCGACATGGAGGGGAGACGACAACCGCATAGGGCCGGATTTGATCTTCAAGGAACTCTCCTTTATTTTAGGATTTTCAACCCCTGAAGAGAGGTAAGAAAATAATGAGAAAATGGGCTTTATTCCTACTCGTGACGGGTACCTTTTTCATTTGCGTCTGCCCCTCTATGGCGGATGATACAGACCTCTTTACGTTGGGGGTAAAGCCGGAAGCCCTCATCCTTTTGGATATGTCCGGAAGCATGAATTGGGATGTTGCAGGGAATGCCGCTTCCTCTCCAGATCGAAGAATTGATATTGCGAGGGATGTGATCTACGACCTTCTTGATGATGATGACAGCGGTAAAGATTCGAATCACGATGGGAACTACATTGATTCGAATGATCAGAGCAGTTTGAATGTCAAAATAGGATATATGAGATTCAGAGGGGTAGGGGAGGCCGATGAGGATGATAGTAATCCCATGACGGGTAAGATTAAAGTGTTTCAAAATGAGACGGAGGTAGGGAGTGCGTATAAAACAATTTGGGACAAAGTGTCTGATGCAGCAGAGACAGCGACAGGATGTACTCCTCTGGGTGCATCCCTGGTAGAGGGGGGAATTTATTTTCGGGACCATGTGAATCCGAATGATCAAGCCATCGCATGCCGCCAGAAGTTTGTGGTTTTTATTACGGATGGTAGTGACACGGTCGCCTGCAGCGGGGATTGCTCCGAGAATGCCTCGGACATGTTTAAGAGGAGGTTTATGACCGTCCTGCGGGCCAAAGAGCTTTACACCCCTTCGTCTGCTCCTAATGTCGTCCCGCTCCAGGTCTTTGCGATTGGGTTCGGTGCAAACATGCCGGTCCATTTGAAAAAGACCTTAAATTGGGTTGCGAAATATGGCGGGACGGACAATCCTCTAGAACCGAATTCTGGAAATGCTGATGCCTATAATATCACCCAGTATCTCCCTTCGGCAGGAGAAGATTTGTGTAGCATCACAGATACCAATGCGGATCCTGCCAACTATGATCTTTCCGGCTATGCATTTTTAGCAGAGGATGCCTCCCAACTCAGGAATGCACTGAAGACAATTATCAGATACATTAGGGAGAGGTCCTATTCCTATACGGCTCCTTCTGTCCCTACAGTCCGAATGGTAGAGGGGGATGTGGTCTACATTTCATCCTTTATGCCCCAACAAACCCCCTTCTGGCGAGGGAACTTAAAGGCCTTCCAATTACGGGAAGATGGAACCCTTGAAGTCGATAATGATAATAATCCCATTAATCCCAAATGGGATGCAGGCGAGCAATTGAATAACAAAGCCAGTTCTGGGAGAAAAATTTATACCTATGTAAGGGGGGCACTGCAATCCTTCACCTCTGCCAACCTAACCAAAGAAGATTTGAATGTAGCCACTGATGCTGAACGTGACAAACTCATTTTGCACATTAGAGGACAAGATACTTACGACATAGATGCACCTTTCGCCCCAAGCGCAGGATATGATACACATGATAGGTTATGGAAATTAGGGGATATCTTCCATTCCAATGCCGTCATCATTGGAGAACCCTCTCGTTTTTTTATCGACCGGTGTTTCAATCAATGCCCGGATGGGAGTGAAGGGTTTTATCAAAGAAACAAGAATCGAACAAAGGTGATCATTGTTGGAGCCAATGATGGGATGCTCCATGCCTTCAATGCCGAAACCGGAGCGGAAGAATGGGCGTTCATCCCCCATAGCCTGCTTGGGAGTTTGAAAAATAGTGCTACACTCCACACCTATTACGTGGATTCATCGCCTAAGGTGACGGATGTGTGGTTTTACAGTGACAGCAACCCATCTGGTATCACAAAGGCCAGGGATGAGTGGAAGACGGTTTTAATCTCGGGCTTGAGAAAGGGTGGAAAACATTATTTCGCTCTGGATGTCACCGATACGTTGAACCCGAAATATCTCTGGGAGTTCCCGAAAGCAACAGATGCAGCGACCCTTGCGAAACTTGGACAGAGTTGGTCAGAACCTGCGATAGGAAGAATTAGAATCAGAGTAGGGGACGAGCTGCGCGAAAGATGGGTCGCCTTTATTGGAGGCGGGTTTGATAATACAAATGTCACCGGGAAGGGCTTCTTTGTAATTGATATAAAAACAGGGGATATCTTGGCTGAGTTCTCTGGATTGCCCCGTATGGACTACTCGATGACAGCGCCTCCCACTGCTGTGGACACGGATTTCAATGGGTATATCGACAAAGTCTATATTGGAGATTTATCAGGGCAGATGTGGGTTTTCGACATCTCATCCACTGACGTGGGAAACTGGACAGGGACAGTCTTGTTTAGACCGAGAGGGGCACCTGCTGACAAGGGACCGCTCTATTATCAACCCGCAGTCTCCTTGGACAGTCATCGAACTCCCTGGGTTTTTTTTGGGACAGGGGACAGAGAAAATCCAACGGATACTAATAGCAGGGACAAATTTTATGCTGTAAAGGACGATGGGATAGGTTCCTACCCAAGAGACGAGGGCAATCTGAGGAATGTTACCGATTTCACCGATCAGACGTTCACTACTCCCCAATGGCCATTGAAAGGGTGGTACATTCAGTTGGCGAGATCTGAAAAAGTGTTATCGAAGCCGGCCGTGTTCAGCAATTTACTCTATTTTACAACTTATACCTATGCTACGACGGATGAATGTAATCGAACGGGTGAGGCTTCTCTTTATGTTGTTGAGTATCTCTCAGGAGGAGGGGCTCTCGTCCTGGATGATTACTCAGTGGGGAGGCCTTCCGCCCGATCCGAGACGATCGGAGAGGGAATCCCTTCAGCTCCTGTCATCTCAGTCAATTTAGAAG
Organism: uncultured Syntrophaceae bacterium; assembly: GCA_964390545.1. Classification (GTDB taxonomy): domain Bacteria; phylum Desulfobacterota; class BSN033; order BSN033; family UBA1163; genus CAYMJV01. The sequence continues at coordinate 28,971 of CAYMJV010000002.1, read as the reverse complement.
GCAAGGCATCCGTGACGATCGGAACAACGAGCGGCGAAATCTTGACGAGAAAAGGATATTCACCTTCCACCACTAAAGAAATTCTCTACTGGAGGGAAGTCACTCCATAAGGATCTTTTAATACGTTCGACGGTGCCAAATCCCGATTTTTAAATCGGGGGAAGAAGCGCCGCTCAGTATCAACCCTGAGCATACCCCGGGCGCTTGTCCTGAGCGCAGTCGAAGGATCATACCGGGGAGTCGAATGGGTTGATTCCATAAAGAGTCCGATTGATCCATTCTGAAAGGCAAGGGGAGGGGTGACTCAATGAACCCTACCCTTGCTGGAGGCGCCTAATTTTTTCTTTGGCTTCGGAGGAGGAAGGATTTAATTTCAGGGCAAGCTGATAGGCATCCAGGGCGTCCGAAATCATCCCATTGGCTTCATAGGCTAAGCCCAAATTGAGATTGATTTGAGCCAGCTTTTCCTTTGATAAACCTTTTATTTCTGTTGCCATCCTATAATGTTCAATTGATTTATCATAGGCCCCTTTCTCCATAAAACAATTTCCTAGCATGATATATGAATCAAATTGTATAGAAGGGTTCAAAGCAGCCTGCTCAAACTCTGAAATGGCATAGTCAAAGAGCTCCATCTCTTTGTATGCAATCCCTAAATGGTAATGCATTTCCGAATCCTTGTCGGGGGCAGACGGGGGTTCTGTTTCAAAAGCAGGTTCGCTTTGAAAAGATACGTCAGGACTATCGGGAGGGAGAGGGGAGGTGAGTGGGATCTCTTCTTCAACTTCTCTGGTCTGTGGAATAGGGGCTGAATACCTCGGAGTAACGATTTCTTGTTGAGGGACCCTCTTGGGAATTTCTTCTTGGTAAGGGGCCCTCTTGGGGACTTCCTTAGGCGGTTGATCTTCTGCAAGACTCTTAAAGGCCTCTAGCGCCTTTTGGTCATGGGGCCTCATTTTTAATATGCTATGATAACAATTCTTAGCATCTCCTTTTAATCCTTCCTTTAAATATAATTCAGCAATCTTGTGATAGGCTTCAATCAGTTTTGGGTTTAAGGATAGGACTTTCTTATAGCTTGAGATGGCCCGGGAGTTGAGATCTTCTTCTTCGTAGAGTTCAGCCACTCTCAAATATTCCTCTATGGCTTTTTCGTTTTCGCCATCTTTTAAATAGAGATCCCCTAATTTAAGACGGGCTCGAATATCCTTTGGGGTGGCCTTCACAATTTTTTGATATTCTTTGATGGCCTTTTCAGTTTGACCTTTCAGCACATATTGCTGAGCTGTCTTCAATATTTTTTCTTTATCCATTGGGAAAAAGTTTCTCGATTGCAAAAATTTAATTAATAAAAACTTACCTAAAGACCCCTGAAAAGTCAAGTTTTTAAAAACTTTCTTTAAAAACTTTCCTGAAGCATCCGTTCCATTCAGTGGGTTAGGCTGGGGTGAAGAATCATTCAGACCTTGTTCAAATCGAAAAAGAATGCGGTGAAAGGTTCATGCTCATTGGATTCTGATGATTTAAATACCGTATGAGAACGGCAGGAGAAGGGATTTCAAAAAACCCAAATGTGCCTAGGATGGATTCAAACATTCCTCCACGCTTTAGATAGGGTTTCTAAACGATATTTTCTTAAATAGACATTCTGACCCGCAGAAGGTTCATATCAATACGGAGATTCCAATGAGAAAGGTTTTTCTTCAAATGACCCGGGCCTATTCAAAAAAGAACCCTCTTTTGATCAAAGGATTTCGAGGCATGAAATAGGCTGGATGATTCACAAAAAAAAGAGGGGGGGAGGGGGACATTTTTTTACCAATGGATAAATATTGACCATTTCTTAGGCCTTAAGTATAATTCTATGAAACCATGAAGTGATAGAACTATGCGAACCCTTAAGTGAATTAAGTACTTAAATCTTTTGAAAAAATTGGCACTTATTTTGCTAATTACATCGTTAATATTGAATACAATGAGTGGAATTTTACCATACTCAGAGAATATTAATATGTTAAAGGACTTAAAGAAGGTCTTGATTGTGGATGATGAGGAGACTTTAACGTGGAGCATGTCCAAAAGCCTTTCGAAAGACAAGGATAAGTATGAAGTGATCATTGCAAATAACGGGAAGGAGGCTCTAACCCTACTCAGGAATAATAAAATTGATCTGGTTATTTCAGATATTCGCATGCCAGATATTAATGGCTTAGACCTGCTTGTAAAGATTAAGAAAGATTATCCCGACACGAAAGTCATCATCATGACTGCCTATGGGTCTTCCGATGTCCAGAAGGAAGCCAATCGTCGAGGTTCCCTCTATTATGTGGAGAAGCCTTTTGAGATATCCGATATCCGAAAGATCATTATTGATTTGATTGGAAAGAAAAAAGGGTTTCAAGGGAAGGTCTTCGGCTTGCAACTGACGGATATCATTCAGATGAACTGCCTCAGTCGTGTGACCACAGCCCTGACTTTTACCAAAGATAGTGAAAAGGGCGTCATTTACTTGAATGAGGGGGAAATTGTACATGCGGAATGTGGAGAAGAGAAGGGAACGGATGCTTTCTATAAGATCATGAGCTGGCAGGAAGGGGAATTTGTTTCAAATATCGGTATCGTGTCACCCCTTCAAACGATCCATCAGAGCTGGGAACACCTGCTGGTTGAGGCGATGCGAAAAAGTGATGACAGAGTGTAATATTCTTAGAAAAGATATCCGCGAGAGATCCTAATTCATCGAAGATGAACATTATTATCACACAAAAAGATTTGGAAAAAATAAACTTTTGCTTAAATAAAGTAGTGGCTTCCTCACTCGCCCAATCCGTGCTCTTAATTGACCGTTCGGGGCAACTCATTGCCCATCATGGAAATGCACCTGCGATTGATATGTCTTCCCTTTCAGCCCTGACGGCGGCCAACTTTGGAGCCACCGCTGAAATTGCCAAGATATTAGGGGAAGAAGAATTCACCCTATTGTTTCATAAGGGAAAGAGTGAAAATGTCTATTTTTCGGCGATCGGTGACCATGTCATCTTGGTAACCCTTTTTGATGACCGGACCTCCTTGGGAGTGATTCGATTACAAATCGGTAAAATTACGGAGGAGCTTGCTCGAATCCTCTCAACGATTTTTGAGAAAAAAAGGGTAGCCATAGAATTATAACGTCAACCTTCAATAGGCAGGTGGAAGAAAGTTAATGCCTTTTATCAATTTCAGCAAAGACGAGATTCAATGTAAGATCGTTTATTATGGTTGCGGCTTTTGCGGAAAAACGACGAATCTCCAGTATATTTTTGGTACCACCAAGGAAGATACTAAAGGCAAGATGGTCTCCATCGATACCAAGGGAGATCGGACCCTCTTTTTTGATTTTTTGTCATTGAATTTGGGAAAGATCAGGGGGTTTGATATCCGGGTTCAGCTTTATACGGTTCCGGGGCAAGTCCATTATGATGCCACACGGAAATTGGTTTTGAAGGGAGTGGATGGGGTCGTCTTCGTCGGAGATTCGTTGAAGGTTCAGAGGAAAAAGAATATAGAAAGCTTGATCAACTTAGCAAAGAATTTAGCGGAGAAGGGGGTCAGCATCCGCACCGTTCCTCTCGTCCTTCAATACAACAAACGAGACCTCGATAGAACAGATTCGGAGATCCTTCCGGTCGAGGTATTGGAAAAGGATCTCAACTCGATGTTGAAGGTGCCTTCCTTTCCTGCGAGTGCGGTGAAAGGGACGGGAGTCTTTGAGACGCTGAGAGAAATAAGTAAGCTGGTGGTCAAGGACGTGAGTCGAAAAATTATGTTGCTTGATAAACAAGCCAAGTGAACACCGAGAGGGCGCTGAAAATGGATAAAGTCTTGGGAGAGAATGATATCAAAGGGTTGGAGGAAGAGATCGACTCCGCTGTGGATCGTTTATTCGTCGAGAAAACAGGAGGGCCAGCCGAGACTATCTCCAAGCCACCGCAACCTCCAGTCAAAGAACAACCGTTTCGAGTGGAGAAGGATTTTGATTTTGAGAGTACTTCGGCACCGCCCCCCACTTCTCCGCCTCCAGCTGCTCAGGTTTTCAAACCCCTTGAGAAGATGGAGGGCCAACTCTTGTCCTTGGAGTGGGAGATCAATAAAGAGAATCTGGCGAAGACAAAAGAAGAAGTCCTCGCCCTACGGCAGACCTTAAAAGAAAAACCTGAAGTCGGGTCGGTTCTGAACCTCATGGATAAAGTCCTAGACTATATGGTTAGAAATGAAGACAAGATTCGGGCACCCTTGGTCAAGTTCTTAATGGATTCCAAGGAGACCCTAAAACTCCTGATGAGAAAAGAAGCGGATAGTGAATTAAACATCTACAAACAGCTCGCTTATATGGGAATCCAGGCGAGATATTCCTGTTTGGAGGAATTGAAAGAGGCCAAACTTGAACGGCCTGCCCCGGGTTTAAGGGAGGAGATCGAAAGGTCCGGAATTTTCATCAAGATGGAGAACCAGATCGGAGAACTATCGAAGAAGATGAATTTATTCTTGGAAAAAATGGGAGAACTTTATCAGAAGATGGACCTCTTCCTGTTAAAGGTGGATCGAGGTTCAACGCAGCCTGCAGAGCCGCCAGTCGCGATTCGTTCGGTACCCATTAATATTACGGTTTTCAAAGTCGAGGAAAGATTGTTGGGTGTGGAAAGTGACAAGATATACAAATTGTTCAAAGTTCCAGTGGATCATCAGGATAGGTATGTTGATCAACAGAAGATTCGGGTAAAAGATTTCGAAGTCAGACTCATTGATCTAAGAAAGGTTTTTTCAATCCCTAAGGGGAGCCGCAAAGCAGAGATCAAAATTCTGGCAGTGAATGAAGATGGAGAGTATAAAGGGTTGATGGTTGACCAGGTACTGGAAAGGCTTTCCACTCAAATGGAGACCGGTGGAAAATATGGCGAATATTTCACCGGAATCGCTCATTGGACGTATCAGGAACGCCCCACAGAGATTTCAATTTTGAATTTGAAAAAATTTTGATGAGCTGATTTTCCCATGGATCAAAACATCTTGAATCAGAATATTTCAAAAAAGGAAATGCTTGATGAGCTGGTCAAGAAAGAAGAGTCGATTTATCGACTGACTCAGGAATTAGAGGATGTTAAGAATTTTATGGAAAGCATTATTCAGAGCATTGGGAGCGGAATCATTATTGCAGGGATCCATGATACCGTGACTTATATCAATAAAGCTGGAGAGAGAATCTTAGGCTATTCGAAGGATGAACTGATTGGGAAATCTTTCGGGATCTTCGGCCTCAGGGAAAAACAAAGCATTGTTCATTCCCTTCTGAATAACCCCGATGACCTCGAAACGAGAAAAGAAGGTTGGATGAGACGGAAAGATAAAGTGGAGTTTCCCGTTGGATTTACCATTAATAACCATCTGAGCATTCGAGGGGAGACCCTAGGGAAGATCGTGATTTTCCGGGATATGACCAATGTTTTTAAGATTCAGGAAGAAATTCTAAGAATGGATCGACTGGTTTCTTTGGGGAAACTTTCGTCGGGTATCGCTCATGAACTTCGCAACCCCCTTGCCGGGATCAAGACAACTGCCCAGGCGCTCAGCGAGGAGATGTCGAAAGACGATTCTCGGCGAGAGTACTTAAACCGCATCACGAAAGAGATCGATCGACTCAATGAACTTCTGAAAACATTTTTTTCTTTTGCGAAGCCTCAAAAGTTGAATTTGATTGACTGTTCTGTGAAAGACGTTATCAATGAAATCATCCCTTTTCTTTTTAAGGAGATTGCAGACCAGGGAGTACGATTTGTCGAAGCCTATCATCCACAACTTCCAAAGATCAAGGTCGACAAGAACCAAATGTATCAGGTGTTCCTTAACTTATTTTTAAATGCCATTCAGGCGATGCCGAACGGGGGGGAGCTGAAGATTGAGGTCAACCCTACGGTTTCCTATTCTCAAGATGGGCCCAGTCAGAATTTTATCAAGATTGTTATATCCGATACTGGGAAAGGGATCCCACCCAATATCATCCACAGGATTTTTGACCCCTTCTTTACCACAAAACCAAAGGGCATTGGATTGGGGCTGTCGATCACCTATCAAATCATTAAGAAACACGGGGGAACGATCAAGGTCGAAAGCAAATTAGAGAAAGGGACTTCCTTCATAATCAATTTGCCCGTGATTTCGGAGACGACATGAAGCCATCGATTCTGATTGTTGATGATGATGAAGTGATGCAACAGACCCTTTCCGATGTATTGAAGAAGAAGGGGTATGAGATCTTTTCAGTGGGGGCAGGGAATGGAGCCCTGTCGATTATCAAAAAGAATATCATTGATCTCGTTTTGCTGGATATGAGGCTGCCCGATGTGGATGGCATTGAAGTTTTGAAAAAGGTCAAGGAATTAGACACGGAAATCTTAGTCATTATGATGACGGCGTATTCCGATGTTCAAACCGCAGTGTCAGCCATGAAATCAGGCGCTTATCACTATATCAATAAGCCTTTTGAATTGGAAGAGTTGAAGCTGTTGATCGAGAAAGGGTTAGAGACAAAAAGTTTAATCAATGAGGTCCGGAGGTTGCATCGGCAACAAAAGGAGGATCAAAACAGCCATATCCATGGGGTCAGCCCCCAGATTCACTATGTAAAAGAATTGATTGGAATGATCAGTAAAACTCACAAAACCTCCGTATTGATTCAGGGAGAAAGCGGAACAGGGAAGGAATTAGCCGCGAATGCCATTCATTATAATAGCAAAAGGGGCAATAAACCCTTGATGAAGATTAATTGTAGCGCCATTCCCGATTCGTTATTGGAATCAGAACTTTTTGGATATGAGAAGGGAGCTTTCACAGACGCTAAGAATACAAAGAAAGGGCTTTTTGAGTTAGCCGATGGGGGAACGGTCTTCTTAGACGAAATCGGTGATATGAAACCTTTTTTGCAATCGAAGATTCTGAGGGTCCTTGAAAATCAGACCTTTATGAGAGTGGGAGGGGAGAGGGAAATCAAGGTTGATATTCGTATTATTGCTGCTACCAATAAGAACTTAGAGGCCCTGGTCAGGGAGGGGTTATTCCGAAAAGATTTATATTATCGATTAAAGGTTATGGTCATTGAAATGCCACCCCTGCGAGACAGGGTTGAGGATATTTTACTCCTCTCAAATTTGTTTATCGAGGAAAACAATAGGGAACATAACAAAAAAATTCGAGGTTTCAGCGATGAAGCTAAGAAGTTATTGATCCAATATCACTGGCCAGGAAATGTGCGAGAGTTAAAGAATGTGATCGAGAGAGCTATGATTCTTACTGATCAAGATTTGATCACCCATAAGCAGCTTCCCTTTGAATTAAAGCAGACCGGAGGATTTGATCGGGCAATGTCTGCGCCTGAAGTGTCTGAAATTACTGACGGAATGTCCTTGGACCATGTGGAAAAGATACATCTTTCCAAAGTCCTTAAGAGCCTGGAATGGAATAAATCAAAAGCTTCAAAGGTTTTAGGTATTTCCAGGGCCACTTTGAGGGCCAAGATAAGAAAATATAGTTTGTCAGATAATTTATGAAAAAATTTAGTAAGTTATTAGAAAAGTCTAAAATGAATTATCAGGTTTCTGTGGATACTCATTAGAATTCTAGGGGTTAATAAAATTTTTTTCTTGACTTTTGGGAAAATATGGGAATAATTGATTACGAATTTACCACATTAAAAGGGGTGTTAAAATGTTCTTAGGAAAAAAGAAGGATTTCGTTGGGCTTGATATTGGGTCAAGTTCGATCAAACTGGTCGAACTGAATCGGGTGAAAGGCGGGTTCAAATTGCAGAATTTGGGCCTATCTCCTCTGCCTCCGGAGGCCATTGTGGACGGAGCCTTGATGGACTCCGTCACCATCATTGATGCCATCAAGGATCTCGTTTCAACGACAAAAACAAAGAGAAAGGATGTTGTGACATCTGTTTCAGGTCATTCCGTGATTGTCAAGAAGATTTCATTACCCTTCATGACGGAATCCGAATTGGAAGAATCGATTCAATGGGAAGCCGAGCGGTATATCCCCTTCGATATTAATGATGTGAATATTGATTTTCATATGCTGGGTTCGAGCTCAGAAAACGCCGATCTTATGGATGTGGTCTTAGTGGCAGCTAAAAAGGATATTATCAATGATTATCAGTCGGTCATTGTCGAAGCAGGACTGAATCCCGTTATTATTGACACGGATTCCTTTGCCTTGGAGAATATGCTCGAAATCAATTACGATATTGACAAGGATGAGACCGTAGCGGTCGCCAATGTAGGTGCCAGCATTACGAATATTAACATCCTCAGGAACAACACCTCCAGTTTCACAAGAGACATTTTCAAAGGGGGCAATCAAATTACTGAAGAGATTCAACGTCAACTCCATATCGATTATGAAGAGGCGGAAAGGATCAAAGTGGGGAACAAGGGGGAAGGCGCCTCTCAACCCGCCATCCAAAATGTGCTCAAAACAGCCTCAGAGGCATTGGCCATCGAGATCGGGAATTCACTCGATTTTTTTCAATCCACAAGCACCTATGAGAAGGTGAGCAAGTTATACCTGAGCGGAGGGGGATCGAAAATTAAAGATTTTGACATCGTCTTGCAACAACAGATTGGGCTTCCGGTTGAAGTCGCAAATCCTTTCAAAAGAGTTGAATACAGCGGCAAGAATTTTGACTTGGATTATCTGAGGGACATCGGGCCCATCATGGCCGTAGCCGTAGGATTGGCCTCAAGAAGGGTGGGGGACAAATGATAAAGATCAACTTACTCAAGGCAAGGAAAGGAACGAAGAAAATTGGAGTGAGGAAAGAAATGATCGTGTTCATTCTTTCCATGGCGGTTGTATTGGCGTTGCTCTTTGGTGTTCAGTGGTTCATCGGTGGCGAGAAAGAAAAGACGCTCGCACAGATCTCAAATACGAGAAAAGAAATTGAACGTTATAAGTCCTTGACAACGGAGTTTAATAAAGCCAAAGAACAGCAGAGGATTCTACAAGAAAAATTGAATGTCATCAATCTATTAAGGAAAGAGAAGGCGAGTCCGGCAAAGGTATTGGATGAATTAAGTATTGATAAACCAGAGAAAGTCTACTTCGAATCGGTAAAGAAAGATGGATCGAAGCTGGGGATTGAGGGGGTCGCCCTGGATGATGAAACCGTGGCGAATTTTATGACGAACCTCAGAAAATCAAAGCTTTTTAAGAATGTCGACTTAATCGTCAGCGAGCAAATCGAAGTAAGTAAAATTCCGTTGAAGAAGTTCATCCTCTCATGCGAAATTATTTTCATGTGATTTAAAGGAGAACTCCCATGGCCATTAAGATGGACGCGATCTATAAACTTCCGACATCCAAGAAGGTGGTGATCCTCGTCGTGCTCATTTGTGTGGTGATCGGCCTCTATGCTTATGCCTTTTTCATGCCCCAACAGAACGAACTCAAAACGTTAAAGGGTGAATTGAATAACTTGGTGAGGGAGTTGAATGAGAGCAAGGCGATTGAGAAGGAATTTGAAAAATATAAGAAACAAGTGGAACAATTGAATGTTGAGCTGATGAATGCTCTCACCCAACTCCCCAACGAGAAAGAAATTCCTGAGATTCTGAGAAACATATCTGCTCTTGGTAAAGAATCAAAACTCGATTTCACTCTCTTCAGGCCCAAGCCTGAAGAGGCTCAACAATTTTATGCCAGAGTCCCTATCGAATTGGTGTTTTTGGGTAGCTACCATAATACGGGGATTTTCTTTGATAAGGTGAGCAAACTTCCAAGGATTATCAATGTGGTCAATTTCAATATGATCCAAGCAAAGGATAAAGACAAGGGCAAGGGAGAAGCAGAGCTTTTGGTGAGGACCTCGTGCCTGGTCAATACCTATCGGTTTCTCGAGAAGAGAGCCGAAGAAACAAAGAGCGAGGAAAAGAAAGGTGAGGAGAAAAAAATTGGAAAGAGAACGGGTTTTGGGGAAGAAGGTGAAGACATTCCGAAAGCTCCGAAGAAGTAAGATCATTCTCTTAGCCGCCTCCGTGGTGTTTCTCTTTCTTGTGTCTAGCTGTGGGGGAGGGACGGCTCCACCCCCTGCTGCTCCGAAGGCAAAGACACCTGTTGCTGAGACAAAGAAGGCCGAGCCGGTTCAAGTGGCCGAGAAGGTTGAGAAAAAGGAGGTGGCCAAGAAAGAGGAGCCCGTATTTTCTTATAGTCCTGTAGGAAAGGCGGATCCCTTTAGACCCTTCATTCAGCTCACGCCTGAAAAAATGCCCAAAAGCGCCTTTCTGACGCCTCTGCAGAAATATGACGTCAGTCAGCTGAGATTAGTAGCCATTATCACCCTCCCGGAGGGGAGTGTGGCCCTCGTTGAAGACCAACAAGGGAGAGGCTATTTCTTAAAGAGAGGAACAGCGATTGGAAGACATGATGGAAAAGTGAAGGCAATCCACAAAGACAGAGTGATCGTGGAAGAGGCCTATTCGGACGTCCTTGGCCAAGCCAAAGTGAATGAGATTTCGTTATTTCTTCATCAACCAGCTGAAGAGGGAGGAGAATCATGAAATCTTCTCGATTATTTAGAATGTTTGTATGGGGTGGGTTGCTTCTTTTTGCAGTGAGTTGCGCAACGAAGAAAACCACGGTGCAGACCCCGCCCCCTGAGACTCAGGCGAAGATGGCGAAAGCATCGGTGATCCAGAAGATCACCTTCGCCGAAGAGGAGAATTATACCCGAATCCACATTGAGGGATCTGAAACCATGGCGCCACCCTTTTACAAACTGCTGACGGACCCTTTAAGAATCGCCATCGATGTTCCCAACATCGACTTAAAACAGATCAAAGGGCCCATTAAGGTGGAGAATGGTACCATTGGCGAAATTTTAACGACCCAATATGATGACAAGGGGAGAATTGAGATCGGGCTGACTCAAGTGGCCAACTACAATATCTCCAAGGAAGATAAGAATCTGATCATCGATATCGAAAAGGTAAAAAAAGCTGCAGAGGTCAAAGAGGCTAAAAGAGGAGAGGAGGTTGTGAAAGAGAAAGAAGAGAAACCTCCCGCTGGAAAGGAATTGAGTAAAGCCAAAGAGATTGTCAATTTTTCAACCGAATCGAAAAAGGATTTCATTGCCTTCGAAATCATCGGCGATGGAAAAATTGAGAACTATAATGCTTTCAAGCTGGATGCTCCTGCTCGGCTCGTTCTCGATATTTGGGGTGTCGAGACCCGTTATCCACAAAAATCGATCAAGCCCAAAAGTCCATTTATTAGACTCGTCCGTATTGGACAACATCCGGATAAATTGCGGCTCGTTTTCGATTCTGTTAAACCTCAACTCGCCCCCTATCAAATCAACCCGATCGAGAATAAACTCATCGTCTCGATTGGAAATGTTCCCCAGCCTTCCGAGCCTCAGATCCTGTTGCCTGAGAAGGTCGCAGAAAATGCGAAGGCTAAAGAGGGGGTTGGAAAAGTTCAGGTGAAATCTCCTGCCGACTTTAAACAGATGGATCATAAGTCTCGGATCGTTATCACCCTGACAGGGGAACCCAAATATGAATCTTATATGCTTTCAAAAAATACGATTGCTGTCGACATCAAAAATGCCTTCGTCCCAAAGTACCTCCAAAGAGGTCTTGATACCAAAGAGTTCGAGAGCGCAGTGGAATATGTTCAGATGCAGAATGTGAAGGCAGGGAAACTTAACGATGTGAGGATTTTGATTAAATTGAGAGAAGAGGTGCCCTTTGAGACGACGAAAGAAGGGAAAGTTCTTTTCATCGATATAGAGAAACCCAAAAGAGTTGAAGGGAAAATAGAACCAGTGGTCCCACCGAAAAAAGAAGAAGTTCTAGCAGAGGTGAAAAAAGAAGAAGAGAAGCCTGCACCCGAAATGCCTGTCGCGGAACCTAAGATAACGGAACCAAAGGTGGTAGAAAAGAAGACTCCTCCTGCTGAAGAAAAGGCCGTTCTCCAACCCATTGTGATCAAGAGGGAGGAGGGAGGGCTTCCAGAAAAGATTTATACGGGAAGAAAACTTTCCCTTGATTTTAAAGATGCGGACATTAAGAACATCCTTCGGTTGATTGCGGAAGTGAGCAATTTTAATGTGATCACAGCCGATGATGTCACTGGGAAGATTACCATGCGATTAGTCGATGTGCCCTGGGATCAGGCCTTGGATATCGTTTTACAGGCCAAAGGCCTTGGCAAGATCCAAGTCGGAAATGTCATCTGGGTGGCTCCCCGTGACGCTCTTAAGAGGCAAGAACAGGACCTCCTTGAGCAAAAAAGGGCCAAGGAGAAACTTGAGGATTTAGTAGACGATTTGATCCCAATCAACTATGCAACAGCAAAGGATATTATGCCCCAAGTCAAAGGCATTTTGAGTGAGCGGGGGGATATCAAAGTAGACGACCGGACAAATACATTAATTGTGAAAGACATTGCCAGTAAAATAGCTAAGGTGAGGAATCTCGTTAAAGCCTTGGATACTAAGACCCCACAAATTGTGATTGAGGCAAGGATTATCGAAGCCACTTTGTCTTTCCAGAGGGAATTAGGGATCAAATGGGGATTTGATTATTATAGAGAAACTCGAAAGAACAAGTATGGGTATGGGGGTGGAATTTTGGGGACTGCGACTGCCGTTGGAACTACATCAAGGGAAGTTTTGAATCTCCCCGCCGTTGCCCGATCAGGCGTTCCAGGCGCCGTTGCCACTGCGGGAGTCCTTGAAGCCATTTTTAGCAGGGGGTGGTTACAATCGTTAGATGTCGCCATCTCCGCCCATGAGAACAAAGGGGATGTCAAGCTTATTTCCAGCCCGAAGATTGCCACCTTGGATAATAAGGAGGCTTCCATCGAACAAGGGCTTCGAATTCCCTATCCGAAGTTGACGACGGAAGGAACGGTTACGACCGATTTTATTGATGCCAACCTGAAATTGACTGTGACCCCCCACGTAACCAACGACGGAAATATCAAGTTGGTTATTAAGGCAAAGAAGGATGCTGCTGATTTTACACAGACTGTATTGGGAGTACCGAGCATTGATAAGAAAGAGGCGATTACAGAAGTGCTGGTGAGAGACGGTGGGGTTGTTGCGATTGCAGGGATTTACAAGATTAATAGAACGGATGCAGGAGAAGGCGTTCCGCTTATCAACAAGATTCCACTCTTGGGATGGTTATTCAAAAGAGAGGTAAAGGAAGACAAGAGGGAAGACCTCTTAATTTTCATATCCCCCAAGATCAGCAAAGATCAAATCTAATTTAGGCTCCTGGAGGTGAAACAGGGCAAAAGGCCTCCCGGCATCAGCCGGGAGGCCTTTTGTTTGCTGACCTCAGGGGCTGAAGAGGCCGATTAATCTCCGGAGACGATGAATCTTATTTTCGGCAAGGTAATTCTTTATCCCTTGAATGACTTCAAGGCTTGTCTGAGGGTTGACCAAGTTGGCTGTGCCTATCTGAATCGCCGAAGCTCCAGCTAAAATGAATTCGATGGCATCCTCTGCCTTTACAATCCCCCCGATTCCGATGACGGGTATTTTGACCCTCTGGGATACCTCCCAAACCATTCTCAGGGCGATGGGTTTTATGGCTGGGCCTGAAAGCCCTCCTATGATATTTCCTAATTCAGGTTTCCTTGAATGGATATTGATGGCCATGGCCTTAAAGGTGTTAACGAGGGAGACCGCATCCGCCCCTTCTTCCTCTGTGATTTTAGCCAGGGAGGCAATATCGGTGACATTGGGCGACAATTTTACGATGAGGGGTAATTGGGTCGACTTTCTTACTGCCCGAACGAGACGATACGTCATTCTTGGATCCGAGCAAAAAGCAATCCCTCCCTGTTTCACATTGGGACAGGAGATGTTCATCTCCAGCCCTGAAATCCCCGGAACTTCATTCAAACACCCTGCCAATTCAATATATTCCTTTTGGGTATTTCCGAAAAAATTAACGATCAAGTGGGTTCTTATCCTTGTTAGGAAAGGGAGCTTATCCTTAATAAATTCATGGAATCCCGGGTTTTGAAGCCCAATGGAATTAAGGATCCCTCCCTCTGTCTCGAAGATCCTGGGGGGTAGATTGCCAACCATGGGTTTCAAAGAGATGCCCTTAGGGATGATCGCTCCCAAGCGATCAAGCTCCATAAAATCTTGATATTCCTCTCCAAACCCAAAGGTCCCCGAGGCGACCAAGACAGGATTTTTGAGTTTGAGCTTCCCGATGGCCACAGAGAGGTCAGGGCTTTGAAAAGACTTTACCGATCTTGCCAAATGATCTTCCCCAGATTGAAAACAGGCCCTTCTTTACAAACCCTTTGGTAAGGGGTCTTTGGATCCTTCGTCTTCATGACACATCCCCAACAGGCTCCGAAACCACATGCCATCCGAGCTTCGAAAGAGGCTTCGCAAAGGGATTTCTTTGAACCCAGGGCCCTTGCCAATCCTTTTAGCATTCCTAACGGACCGCTGGAATAAATAGGGGAGGGACCCTCCTCCCATAATTTCTCTCGTTTCGACAAGAAAAGATCGATCACGGTTCCCTCATGTCCTAAGCTTCCATCCTCAGTCGCAACAAAAATGTTTGAATTTAGTTTCTTAAAATCCTTCAAACATAAAATATCTGTCTTTGTTTTCCCGCCAATAAAGACAGAAAGTCTTCTCCCTGCCTCCAATGCTTCTGCTAAGGGAAAGAGAGGGACGATTCCCACCCCCCCTCCAATCAAAATGGCATTCCTGAAAGAACGAGGGAGCGGAAAGGTAAAACCGTTTCCCAATGGCCCGATGATATCGACCTTTGCGCCCTTTTCGAGTTCAGTCATTTTTTGGGTCCCTCTGCCCACTTTTTTATATAGGATAGAGAACCGTCCTCGCTTTTCCTTTTGACGATGTCGCCCAAGATCCTTTTTGAAGAGACTGAAAGGCCTCCTCAAAAAGGGGTCCTGACTGCCACAAATTTTCAGCATCACAAATTGGCCGGGCTTGATGAGGGTAGCAATCGGTGGGCAGTCAATCTCCAAAAGGAAATAGAGGGATTGGATTTTGTTGTTTTGTAAAACAATCCCTTGGGCTTGTAAGGGCATGAGGCTTTTAAGCTCTTTTTACCATCATGAGAGCGTCAAATTTACTTTGGTAAAATTTCTTCCTCGTTCCCGCGGGCTGATAAGAAAATCCCTGGTAAAGGCGGATCGCCGGTGGGTTGGAAACATGGACTTCGAGATAGAACGTTTTGATCTGCTTCGCCTTACCAAATTCTATATAAAACTCCATCAATTTCCTCCCAATCCCCTTACGCCGGTAAAGGGGATGGACACCAATATTGAGCAGTTCCGATTCCTCACCCATATTTCTGAAACAGATAAACCCTGCGAGGAGGTGACCTTGTGCTTCATTAACTCTGTAAATAAAAGAATGAGCCAAGGGGTTCCGCAACTCTTCGAGGAACATTTCTTTTGACCAAGGGGTCAGAGAGGATGACGTTTCGATCAACAGCACTTCATCCAAATGCTCCTGCCCCATTTTTTCGATCCCAGAGGTGGTCATGTCCCTTGGTTCATTGGGGGACCCGGCAAAAAGATCAACGGGACCCCAGTTGGTTTAACAATATCTTTGCTGCTTGTCTCATTTCCTCATCTTTCGAGTGATCGAGGATGATGGTATAAGCTTTTTTGGCCTCCTCATATTTTCCCCATTTCCGGTGAAGGTTGCCGATCTCCAATTGGGTTAGAAAGAACCAGAGAGAGCTTTCTCCGAGATAACGGATCGCGGCTTCAAAACTGCTAAAGGCTTTGTCGTATTTTCCCTGCTGGTAAAAGATCTCCCCTAAACCGAAGTAGGCCTCGCCAAATAATTCAAGGATATTCCCTTTCAGGACCAAAGAAAAATAGTGGACGGCGTCCCCGATATTATTTGTCTTCAAATTTAAATTCCCCAGTTGACAGGCCGCATGATAGTACAACGGATGGTCGGCAAATTCGTCCATGATTTTTTTGAATGCGTTTTGAGCCTTGTGAACTTCATTTCGAACCATATGGACGTTTCCGATTTGGGTGAGTGCTAAGAGTTCCCAAAGATCATTCCTATTTTGCCTGACGATGAGTTCGTAAGCGTCCAGAGCCAAGTCTAAATTCCCCAGTCGGTTCAAACATTCGGCCTTTACAAATAGGCCTTCTTCAGTGTATTCAGAACTCGGGAATTCCAGAAGTAGAATATCCAAGTTGGTAATGGCCTCCCGGAATTTATTTTCAAAGAAATATCCTCTGCCGATCTGAAAGAGAGCCTTCTCCCTGAATCTCGAATTCAAAATGTTGAAGTAGTAGGGGAGGGAGTCCGAAACCCTCCCCTCGGAGAAGATCAATTGAGCGTTTAACCATTGAATGAAATTCTTCTCATCCTCCATATGGTTCAATTTCTGTAACCGCTGAAAGACCTTATTGGCCCCGTCGATTTCACCCAGCTGGATATAGTTCCAGAAGAGGGTCAGGAAGGAGATCCCTGTCAGGGGATGCCCGGGAGATTTATAGATGACGGAATTGATTTCTCTGATGGAAGCGGAGGGATCCCTATTGAGGAGGAACATCCTCCCTAACAAATAGTGGGTATAGAAGAGAAGAGGGGATTCCTTCAATTGATTTTTCAAACTCTGAAAGATCTCGATGGCTTCCTTGAAATTTCCTGAACGATATTCACAAAACCCCAGCCTCCACTGGACCTCCGGGATGAAAGGATCATTCTTGAATCGTTCATGAAATGTCCTGAAACTAAATGTTGCGTCGGAGAACCTTCCTAATCTCAACTGGGCTTCGCCAAGCCAAAATAGAGCGTATCTCAAATATCCCCGAGGAAGGAGTTTGGGATCTTCCCAAAGGGGCTTTAAATAACGGATGGTTCCTTCGTAATCTCTCTGCCTGAACGATAAAAGGCCCAACCAAAAAAGAGAAGCTTGGATGAGTTCATGATTTCTAGATGAGAGAGGAACTTTCCTGAAAGAGGCTTCAGCTTGGGAGAGTCTGTTGGATTCGAAATCGAGGAGTCCTAACAAATAGTAGGTATAATCGATCCATTCAAATCTAGGAAACCCCTTGACGATGGAGGAGAGAAACCTCCGTGCTTCCTCGCCATAGCCTAAGCGGATTTCAATTTCTGCCAGCCAATAGAGCGTATGATCGGTATATTCAAAGGTCTTATTTTCATAGAGGATTTTTAGAAAAAGGGTTTTGCTTTCTCTTAACTTCTTCTTATAGAATAAGGTTTTTCCCAACAGGTAACTAACCTCATATCCTTTCTCATGATTGGGATAATCTTTCATAAACTGCGAAAATTGTTTTTCAGCGATGTCATAAAAACCATCGTTAAGGGCTCCGATTCCAACTAAGATGAGTTGTTCGTCCTGGGTATAGTTCTTGGACTGGAGATCTTGGACGTCTAAGATTCCCCAAAGAAAAGCAATCCAAAAGAAAGAGAAGAGTATTTTTCTTATCATCCTTGCAAGACGTGATTTGGTTTTTTAATCAACCCTAACTCTTCTGGGGTATTGACATTCAAAAAAGACTCCCTCGCCGAATCCAAATGCCGAAATTCATCTTCTTCCACGATGTTTACTTTCACCATCGGATAGATGTCGATGATCTTAAAGTGTTTGTGTTCCATAATCTTTCTGATCGGGTCCAAACAGTTTTTTGAATAGATAGCATGCAAAGGTTGCAGTCCATCTTTCGTTCTCGGAACAACCACATCATAGTCCTTCGTTTTCTCTATGAGGTATCGGATGACAGAACTCTTCAAGAAGGGCATATCACAGGCGACACAAAAGGCATGCGGGAACGAAGAATAATAAATCCCTGTGTATAACCCTCCCAATGCGCCTTGGCCTGGAATAAGATCGCGATGAATCTTGGCCTCTAAATTTTGGAATAAGTCCACTTCATTTGTCACAATAAGAATCTCAGAAAATAGGGTTTCAAATAAGTTATGAATCCTTTCGATGATTGGAACACCGTCAATCTTAAGGAAGGCTTTGTTTTCACCCATCCGACTGCTTTTGCCACCGGAAAGGATGATGCCCGACATGTTGGTTATGGCTTGCAAAAAAGTTCCTGGGATGTAATGTCTGATAAGATATATTATGTAAACTTTTACTTCTCGGCTCTAAACAACTTCCTCCAGCCCTCTTCCCTTTCTTTCCTGCCACTTGCCCCACCCGCCTCTTCAAACTCTCTTAGGATCTCTTCTTGCCTCTTTGTCAAATTCTTAGGGGTTTTGACGATCACCTGGACCAATTGGTCTCCCCGTCCATACCCTCTGAGTTTTGGGAACCCCTCTCCCTTTATTCTAAAAATCTCTCCGCTCTCCGTCCCCCTAGGAATTGAGATCTTCCTCTTTCCGTTTAAGGTGGGGATCTCCATTTCTGCTCCCAAAGCCGCTTGCGGAAAGCTGATTGGGATTTGACAGACGATGTCGTCTCCTTCTCTTGAAAAGAAATCATGGGGTTCTACATAGATAAAGATGAATAGGTCCCCGGAAGGCCCCCCTTTTTCTCCAGGTTCCCCTTCCCCGCGAATCCTTAATTTTGAACCCATATCAACGCCAGGAGGTATTTTAATTTGGATCTTCTTATTCTTTCTTAACTTCCCAACTCCCCGGCACTCCTTGCAGGGATGAGGGATAATTTTCCCGTCTCCGCGGCACTGGGGACAGGTGGTGCTGATCGTGAAAAATCCTTGAGAACGCGTCAGCTGGCCTGTGCCCTTGCAGCTCGGGCATTGGGCGGGATAGGTTCCAGGTTTTGCTCCCGTTCCATTGCACTCTTCGCACGGAGCATTCTTAGGTATTTCAATCTCCGTTTCCATTCCAAAAGCCGCTTCATGAAATGAAATCTTGAGATCGTATCTCAGATCAGCCCCTTGGCGGGCTCTCGTTCTTCGTTTGTGGGGGCCTCCAAATCCAAAGAAGTCTTCAAAGATATCCCCAAAAGCTGAAAAGATATCATCAAACCCTCTGAATCCAGTGAAACCCGTTCCTTTTAGCCCCTCGATCCCGTATCGATCATAGATCTCTCTTTTCTCTGGGTCTCTTAAGACCTCGTAAGCCTCCGAAGCCAGCTTAAATTGTTCCTCTGCTTCTTTGTTCCCGGGATTTCGATCTGGGTGATAGAGCATAGCAATCTTCCGGTAACTTTTCTTAATTTCCTCTTCAGAGGCGTCCCTGGAAACACTGAGAATTGTATAATAATCCTTATCTTCCATATCGTTCATCTAGGAGGTCGTACGTTAGAGACTATTTGTCATATTCGTCAAGGATTTTTCCCGTTCTCCCCTTTTCAACAATCTCATCCATTTTGGATCCGAGGTTCACTCCCAATTCCTTCATCCTTTTTTTTGCCCAGAGTCCGACGTTTCTGGAGTCTTTATAATAATCGTCCCCTTTAGGCTTTGAGGTATCGAGATTGACTAACCGGGATTCTTCAGTCTGGTGGACACAGAAGGAGGATAGTAATTTGGTAAGGTCTTTACTGTTGCAAGACTTGCATCGGGCATGGTTCACGTCTTTTTGATTTAAGAAGAGTTGGCTGAATTCTTTCTTACATTGGTTACAACGATATTCATAAATGGGCATACTTACTTTCCCTTGCTTTTAACCTTCTTTTTCATCTCCTTCTTTTTAGAGGATAATTCTCCCTCACGTTTGGACTCAAGTTCTCCCGAATCCTCTGTAGCTTCTTCTAGGTTGAACACCTTGTCGCTCACATCAGGAAGTTTGGATAAATAGGTTTCATAATCTTTCTGAGTGATTATACCACCCTTGGTATTTCTTTCGATAGTCCTAATATCAAATTTTTTCTGTTCATCGGTATGCATTTCCACCTCCTTATGTTTATGTATAAAAAATTAACATAATTTAGGAATGCCTTCAAGGTTTTTTATAAGCTATTGAAATTACTTATGAATTATCATCTGTACCATGGCTAATTTTTATGAGTACACTTTTGAAATTATGCTGTACAAAAATGTTGACAATGAAGAGATTTTTTATGATAATAGCGTGGCTTTTTCCAATAATTGAGATGGCGTTTATAATTTTATAATTGAACTAAATACTTCATCTAACCGATTCATTATTTCAAGTTAAATTATGGAAAAAAGAAGAGTAGTCATCACCGGGATGGGAGTCGTTGCCCCCAACGGAATCGGAGTTGAAAACTTCTGGGACTCCTTGGTCCATGGCCGATCCGGCGTTCGTAAAATTACACATTTTGATGCTTCCTCATACCCTTCTCAAATAGCGGCCGAAGTTCCTGATTTTGATCCCACGAATTATACGGACCCAAAAACCGCGAAGAGGTTTAGTCGGTTTACCCAATTCGTTTTAGCTGCCGCTGAAATGGCTGTGGAAGATTCTCATATAGATTTTCAATTAGAGGATCCTTATCGAGTCGGCGTTTTTATTGGGACTGCCATGGGAGGAAGCGATGTTTCTGAACATTTACATAATGTGTTTTATGAAAAGGGAATGAAGCGAATTCCTCCCTATGCGGTTTTTTCAATTTCAACCCATTGCGCCAGTGGAGCGGTGAGTTGTGCTTTTGGTCTAAAAGGGATCAACAATACTATTTCCGCGGGGTGCAACTCTGGGTTGGATGCATGTTATCTTGCCTATAATTCAATACAATTGGGAGATTCAGACGTCATCCTCGTAGGAGCTGGAGAGTCTCCCATTACTCCTTTTATTTTTGGTTTTTTTTGTGCGACGGGTTATCTATCAAAATGCAATGATAACCCTCAAAGGGCAGTCAAACCTTATGATATCGAAAGCGACGGATTAGTTTTAGGAGAGGGCGGAGCCATTGTCGTATTAGAAGAACTTGAACATGCAAAACGCAGAGATGCAAAGATCTATGGTGAAATTCTCGGATATTCGGCGACCAATGATGGATACAACCTTTTCGGAGCAAATCTCGACGGGAAAGCAATGGCCATGTGCTTTAAGAGGGCATTGGCCAATGCCCAGCTAGACCCAAAAGATATTGATTATGTTAGTTCACACGGAAATGGTTATTTGGAATATGATATCTGCGAAACGGAAGCCATTAAGGATGCCTTTGGTGAAGTCGCTTATCAGATTCCTATTTCAAGTCTGAAACCTATCACAGGGCAATCCCTTTCCCCCACAGGAATTTATCAAATCATTGCTTGTCTTTTAGCGATGAGAGATGGCGTCGCTCCACCCACGATGAATCTCTTCAATCCTCATCCAAAATGTGATCTGAACTTTGTACCGAATTATTCCATCAAGACACAGATAACTAGAGCGGTGATGAATGCTCACGGATTCGGAGGGAGACATACCGTATTGGTTGTAGGGAAAAATTCCTTTTAAAACGTAGCCCAACATAGGATAAAACATTGATTCTTATCGGAGCCATACTGCTATTCACGGCTTTTGTGAACATCGGATTTGGGTTTTTACTCTTTTTGAAAAGGTCTACATTTAGGCGAGTCAATATCACCTTCTCTTTGGCTTCGTGGGCCTCCGCAGGCTGGATCTTAAGTGTCTTGCTGGTGTATTATTTCACGGACCCTTCTTTGAAGATTTTTTGGGGAAGGATGAGTTTTGCTACATCTGGAATTATTTCTGCTGCATTTTTAAATTTTTCTTTGCTCTTTCCAAGAGAGCAGAGAGGTTTGAGTTCCGTTAAATTGTTTTCCATTGGCTTCCCTTCTTTAATAATCCTGGTTCTATCGTTTACGAATCTGATCGTCGCCTCTCCTCGCTTCGATTCTAAAATGTTCAATTATGGACCCATTTATCCGTTATTTTCCGTTTATTTAATTGGTTATATTGTATTGGGTTTTATCTTCTTAATCAGAACCTATCAAAAAAATATCGGCCTTGTGAGACTCCAAATTAAATATTGTCTATTGGGGATGTTTTTTACATCCAGCCTTGCCTTCACTACGAATATATTTCTCCCCATGAGTGGAATCTCTAAGTTTAATTGGATGGGTCCTTCTTTTACAGTGATTATGATAGGGTTTACTACCTATTCAATAGTGAGACACCGCCTCATGGATATCAATATTGTTCTAAAAAAGGGAACTACCTATATTCTGCTTGCTTTACTCCTCCTCGTCCCTTCCGCCATTTTAATTATTCTTAGTCAGAAATTGTTCTTTCAAGAAATTAATGTTTTGTTTTCTATCATTATTTTTTCGATTCTTTTGGTGGTGGCCACCTTTTTCAATATGATCAAGCCGCAAACAGAAAGAGTAGTGGAACATTTTCTTTTTAAAGACCGTTATGACTACCGTGAGACGTTAGGAAAATTTAGTAAGGCCATGGTCACCATTCTTGACTTGAAATCCTTGTCGAAGAGGATCATCGATACGATCACTCAGACGATGGGTGTGGAGAAGGCTTCCCTATTTTTCATGAATGAGGAAAGAGGTGGGTATTACCTGCTTGAATCAAAAAACATTAGAATAGCTTCCTTCCCTCCCGTTTTATCCAAAGGAGATCCCCTGCCCCAATATTTACAGAAGATTAAAGAGATTGTTATCCGTGAAGAATTGATAAAAGGCATGACGATTCCAGAAATTAATGACGTGGTGAACACCTTGAACCGATTAGAGGCAGAGGTCAGCATTCCTCTTATTTCAAAGGGACAACTCATTGGGATGATCAATTTAAGTCATAAGTTCAATAAAGATATCTATTCTCATGAGGACATTGAATTGCTTAGCACCCTGGCCAACCAGACAACCATTGCGATCGAGAATGCGAGGCTCTACGATGACTTGAAAAAATCGAAATCCTATATCCGGAGAGCAGATCGGTTGGCTTCCCTGGGGACGCTTACGGCAGGACTGGCTCACGAAATTCGAAACCCATTAGTGGCCATTAAGACGTTTACGCAACTCTTGCCAGAGCGTATTGATGATGAAGAATTTAGAAATCACTTCCTCAGTATCGCCTCAGGAGAGGTAGATCGAATCTCCGCGTTGGTGACCGAACTCCTTGAGTTTGCAAGGCCTTCTGAACCGAAGTTCGATCTGGAAGATATCAACGGCATTTTGGATGGAATGATCCTTTTGGTTTCCACGGAGACGAAATCGAAGCATATTGATATTCTCAAAGACTGTGCATCAGATCTGAGTCCGATTACCATCGATCGAGAGCAAATGAAGCAAGTTTTTTTGAATATGTTGTTGAACGCAATTGAAGCGACCCCGGAGAAGGGGAAGATTTATGTAAAAACTCGGTCTTACACAAAACCAGAAGGGGAGCCCTATATTCAAATCGAATTTACTGATACCGGATGCGGCATCCGGCCGGAGTATCTAGAAGAGATCTTCACCCCCTTTTTTACAACGAAGGAAAAAGGGAGCGGGCTGGGATTGTCGATCTCCAATCAGATTGTGCAGGATCATAAAGGGTATATCGATGTGGAAAGCCAAGTGAACAAGGGGACTTCTTTCTTTATTAATCTGCCTTTGCACCAGCAATATCCGAAAAGAAGACAGAGTGATTTTGAAAACCAGCCCCCCCTGTTTCACCCGAT
The DNA here is from genome assembly GCA_964390545.1 of uncultured Syntrophaceae bacterium. Taxonomy (GTDB): domain Bacteria; phylum Desulfobacterota; class BSN033; order BSN033; family UBA1163; genus CAYMJV01. Next base: position 5,371 of record CAYMJV010000002.1, on the reverse strand, counting down.
TGAGCGACCATGAATTATCTGGAACTGCTTCACTCTCCTATCCTTACGCCTCGGATTGCAACATTAACCCAAAAGGCTGCCTATAACAATATCCCCGTGCTCATTCAAGGTGAACAGGGGACAGGAAAAGAGCTCATTGCTAAACTTATCCATCATCTTGGGGACTGGAGAGACTATCGGTTTCACAAGATCGACTGTCGGATATTGACAGAAGAAACGTTCACGGCACAGGTCTCTCGTCTCTTCAAGGAGGTCCATGACGGAACAAGTCCTGGCACTCTTTATTTGAGGGAGGTCGGGTATCTGGGGCAGGAAAACCAGCTGAAATTGGTCGAACTGATTGAGGAGGGATTTTTCCAAAATGGTCTAGAGAAAAAGTTTTTCAAAAATCTTAGGTTCATCTCCTCGTCCTCAGAAGACCTTCGAGAGAAAGTTTCCCTGGGCCGATTTTCAGAGGATTTGTACTATCGGTTGAACACCTTTTTAATCCGCGTCCCCCCACTGAGAGAAAGGACAAAGGAAATTGCAGAGATTGCTCAATACGTCTTGACCGAGCATTCCAAGAAGATGAAGACCAAGAAGGTTGGGTTTTCTAACAATGTCCTGATGTTATTGCAGAGTTATTGGTGGCCTGGAAACCTGAGGGAGCTGGAGAATGTGATTATCCGGAGTGCTGTTTTTTCGGAGGGAGATCGACTGATGGAAAAGGACCTCTTTTTCGAAACCGACGTTGAAAAAAGCTCGTTTGTCTCCTTTCTGAAAAAAACGGAGACCAAGCCTCTCTCTTTTGAAAGGAAAAATTTCGTCCATAAACAGGACAACCATTTTTCTTCGCTTTTTTTTATCGAATTGGTACATCGGATCAAAAATCCTCTCGTGTCGATCAAGACCTTCACCCAACTGCTAAGGGAAAAATTTGACGATGAGGAATTCAGGGAATATTTTTATCGAATTGTCACAGAAGACATTGAAAAAATCGATTCGTTGTTGAACGGCCTTCTGAATTATATCAAAATTAACACCCCGATTGAGAAGGTCAACACGGTTCATTTCATTCTCGAAGATGTTTTGAAGAAATATGAAGGTAAACTGGAGGATAGAAAGATAAGAGTCTTCAAGAAATTTGAGAAGGACCTTCCTGAAACCGTCGTCCATGAAGAACAACTCCGGTATATCCTGAATTCCATTCTTCAATATGCCCTCCCTTCAATCCCTCCTCAGGGGAGCATCGGTTTTTTAACCAAATCCCTCAGCCTCCAGAAAGGAATGGGTGAAGATCAAAACCTCATGGAGGAGGATGGGAGGTTTGTTCAGATCATGATTGTTTTTAGTGGGTTCAAGAAACCAGTTGAAAAATTTGGTACCATCCTGGGCGTCCCTGCCCTTCAGCAGGAGGAGGCGATTGAATTGGAATTGCGATTGATTAAGGAGATGATCCAGAAGAACCAAGGCGTGATGACCTTTGACGTGAATGAAAAGAGGCCGAGAACCCTGATTTCCTTGAAATTCCCCATGGAAAGAAGAAAGGTGATTTATTATCCATCGACCAATGCCGAGCGAAGAGGATAAGGGAGGAGCGATGAAAAGCGTTTTAATTGTGGATGATGAGGTAGGGACCCGAGAATCTCTGAGAATGATTTTGAAGAATGATTACGAGGTCTTGTTGGCAAAAAATGCTGAGGAGGCATTTCAGATGGTCAAAGAACGCTCCCCGGATGTCATTCTCCTCGACATCATTTTACCCGACCTCGATGGGTTGAAGGTCTTGGAAAAAATTAAACAGAAAGATTCGGATATAATCATCATTATGATCACCGCGACGAGAACGGTGAAGACGGCTGTCGAGGCGATGAAACTCGGGGCTTATGATTATGTCACCAAACCCTTCGATACCGATGAGCTTTGTCTGATCATCCACCGGGCCCTCTCGACTCAGGCCCTCGAGAAGGAGGTGAAATACCTCCGGGAGGAGGTCGATAAGGGTTTCGGGTTCGAGCATATTATCGGCAAAAGCAAGGCCATGGATGAGATTTTTAAGATGGTTCGGCAGATCGCGGATTCGAAATCAACGGTCTTGATCATGGGGGAAAGCGGAACGGGAAAAGAACTCATCTCCCGGTCAATTCACTTTAGTAGCAACAGGAGGAGTTGTCCCTTCATTACAATCAACTGTGCCGCCATCCCAGAGACACTCATCGAAAGTGAATTATTTGGGCACGAGAAGGGGGCGTTTACGAATGCGATTGAACGAAAACTGGGAAGGTTTGAGATCGCCCAACAGGGGACCCTCTTCCTCGACGAGATTGGTGAGTTGAGTTTGACGACGCAGGCCAAGATCCTTCGGTTCTTGGAAGAGAAGGAATTTAATCGAGTCGGAGGGTCTAAGACAATCAAGGTCGATGTGCGATTGATCACGGCCACGAATAAAGATTTGACCCAGCATATCAAGAACGGAAGTTTTCGTGAAGACCTCTATTATCGAATTAATGTCGTTCCGATCGTCATCCCTCCTTTGAGAGAGAGAAAGGAAGATATCCCCATTCTCATTGATCATTTTGTCAAGAAATTTAATAAAGAGAATAACAAGAATGTCAAGGGGATCAGCAAAGAAGGCTTGGATTTAATGATGAATTATGACTGGCCCGGAAATGTTCGGGAATTGGAAAATTTGATCGAACGCGTCATTGCCTTGACTTCAAACGAATATATTCAGGCGAATGAAATGCCTTTTTCCTTAATCAATATTTCCAAAATGAACGGGTTAAAAGAATATATCCTGAATGGAAAGGTTTCTTTTGTGGAAGCGGAGGAGGAATTTGAGAGAGGGGTTATTATGGATGCCTTAAAGCGGACCAATTATATCCAATCCCATGCGGCCGAGGTGTTGGGGATTAGCCGGCGAATCTTGAAATATAAGATGGATAAATTAGGAATAGGTAAAGACACAGATAAAAGTTTCTAATAAATAACAAATTTGTTAAAGGTTCGTCAATTTTGAACAAATCTTAATTTATTCTTAAATTACAACAGATTAGATATCAAATCCGGAAAGGATTTACTGCACCCTACAAAATTTGCAGAAAAATTCCACCCGTTTTCTCTCATTTGTTTCTTAGTTTTCTCCTGCCTCAAAATCTCCAATATTTCTAAATAGTTAGTAAACGTGTAAATTTTTTAACTTTTTGCCCTAATGGCAGAGTTTTTGCTCTTAAATTGCTCTACCACGCCACGCCATTCCATCTAAATTTGAATCATGGGGGAGAAATGGAAACGAGAGTTAATGCACCCAATATCCTCATCGTAGACGATGAGATAGGTCCCAGAGAGTCTTTGAGAATGATTTTAAAGCCTTACTATAATATCTTTACTGCCGAAAGTGGATATGCAGCCATTCAAATGGTTCAGCAAGCTGGGCTGGATGTCGTTACGCTAGACCTTAAGATGCCTGGGATTTCTGGGATTGATACCCTGAAGGAGATAAGAGGGATCGACCAGGACGTCATGGTCATCATCATCACTGGTTATGGGACGCTGCAGAGTGCCATTGAAGCCATTCGATACGGGGTCTTTGATTATATCCCGAAGCCATTTAATGTCCCTGAGATCATGTCCATCATCGACAAAGCCGTCCAAAGAAGAATGCTCAACCAAAAGATCAAGGGCTTCCTCACCAACTTTTTCGAGTCTCATCCCCTTAAAGAGCCCCTGCCCCATTCCGATGTCTTTTTACAAAATGGGCTTAAAGCAATGTTGGCGTACAAATGGAATGATTCGGGGCTATCAAATAACCAAACTTGCTTAGAGTTCGCAAAAGTTCTTGCATCTACCCTTGAGGAGAAAGACCCCTATACCTCAGGCCACTCGGAAAGGGTCTGCTACTATTCGGATTTTATTTGCAAACGGCTTTCCTTTGAACCTAAAGATCGAACCGAACTTCAGATCGCCTCATATCTCCATGATATCGGCAAGATCGGGATCAGCAATCGGTTTATTAACAAGAAAGGGAAGTTGAGTTCGACAGACTGGGCCATTATCAGGCAGCACTCAAACAAATCCATTGAACTGTTGGCCCCATTAAAACTCTCTTCCAACATCCTTTCCTTCATTCAGCATCATCACGAACATTATGATGGAACCGGCTACCCGGATGGGCTGGCCGGGGAACAGATTCCCATAGGGGCCAGAATCATTGCCATTTCAGATGCCTATGACAGCATGACCTCCAACCGTCCCTACCGAAAGCCCCTTTCCAATGAGGAGGCAAAGACTGAATTGACCAGGTGTTCCGGTATACAATTTGATCCTAAATTGATCACCATCTTCCTTGATGTTTTGAAAGAGATGGAGGAAGTCATCCTGATGAAAAACCATCAGAACCTCCTCACGGCGTAGCGGAAAGGAACAGGTGTCTTTTATGAATCAGCTCATCCATTGCATCAATTGCCACGAAATCTATCTCAGAACCTCCCTTGATCAAACGGCTGAATATGGATGGGAGCCTTTGACCTCTCTCCGAGAAACTCAAGGGATCGAGAAAGATGACTTCCAAGATTTTTTGAGAAATCATCGGGGTCACCAACTGGAAGATTTGAAAATTATCGAAGACTCTTTTGTAAGTGAAAAACCTTATTCTGAGCCCGTTAAGATCTCTTATTTCAAAGCCACTAACGGAAGAGAACATTTTGTCGTTAAAAGGTTTAGAGAGAGGATTGACCAGCCGTTGAAGTATCAATTGATCAGGGGAGACTATTCCTTGAAATGCATTGACCTCCAGATTCAATCAGAGGCCATTCGGAAGCAACTCCAAAGAGAAATGAAACCCCCTCTCACCCAAACCCAGATTGACACCTTTCTCCAGTTAGTTCAGCATGTGGGAAAGAGGCTTGATGTGAATACTTTGGAGAGAGTCCCTGAAGAATCTCCCTATCCTTTAGAAATCTATTATAAGATGGATGATTTCAGCCTCATGTATCTCCTTCGAAATTGCCATAATTTTTTCAAAGGGAAAGCCTATGCTGAAATAGAAGAGTTCGTTCACCGCCACAAGGACGATAGCGTGCTCTTGTTGAAAGCGATCTATCGGATTGAAATCTTGGAAAGGCGAGAGCCGAAGAGAACGGAAGTGGCTACCGTTTCCCTGATGAAGAAGGTATCCGAAAAAGTGTAAGTGAAGCTCCCTGGCCCTGCCCGCCGGAGCGGGACGGGGCACGCTCCGGCCCAATTTCTGTCCTCCTTCTTCCCCATGTAAGAATTGACATCCCTCATCAAGTCTGTTATTTTTAATTCCAATAACTTTTAATGCATGGAGTTCATTCGTGAACCTTCCTTTTGCAAGCCAGACTTTTTTCAATGTTTCCATGGCCATCTATCT
>CAYMJV010000001.1:0-106147 GCA_964390545.1 uncultured Syntrophaceae bacterium | reverse complement strand
AGAGAAGATGCTTAAAACGATGGACCGGGTGAACGAACGCTTCGGAGACTGGACCCTGACTTGGGCGAGCCTTCATTGAATCCACCTGCCGCAGGCAGGAATTGCACCCTGAACCATGCAAGGTTCAGGGCTGTGGCCCTGAATCCAGCGTGGTTCAGGGCTGCCATGCACCCTATGTGGTACATGGCGGAACTCAGAAATGGTGAGTTTATCTTAGGGCAGTTAACAATTGTTCGACTTGATAACCGGATTTCTTTGCGGCTTCCTTCAGTCTCTGAATAGTTCCGTAACAGTCTTCCAAATCTCTTGCCCCCTGATGGGCCGGACGTTGGGGGTCAGAACTGATTTCTACTGCTGCCAGCACCATCAACCACCAGAGTAGGTCATCGAACGCTTCCCTGTTAAACCAGAGGATGTCATTATATCGATTAATCTGTAAGAATTGTTGGACATCAGTATCCTTTAGAATGGAATCTAAGACTCTGGATGGCTTTTTTTCCTCAGACCAACTCTGATAAACAGTTAGCAATTTAATCAGGGTTACAGATCTCCGGGCAGGTTCTTCTTCAACACCCAAATCACTCATGACATCGAGAATTGTCTTGCCCAGCCTCCATTCATCGATCCAGCTACGGCTCAATTCTGGAAAATCTTTTTGATTAACCACTTTCCCAAGGGCATGGACAAATAGCCAACTCAATAAAGTCCAGAATTTTTCCTTCGTAACATCTTTCGCGTCGACCCATGGAAACCGGCTGGAAATCGCAGGTAAGCGTAGAACAACCTCCAGTTTTTGTCTAACCTCCTTGGCAAGGGCTCCCTCTTCTTCGCTGCCGCCACTGAATTTCTTAGCCTCCAAAAACAGATTGACCATCTTCTGTTCTATCTCTTCCATGATTGTCTGGTCTGGCTTGACATCGGCATGAAGGACACGTGTCTCTATCAATCGACGAAATAGATTCGCGTTGATCAATTCTTTAAAAGTGTGCTGGACAGGTTGGAGTAATATTTCTTTGAAGACGTCTTCAACACTGGGTGCTCCACGGCCATTTAGATAATTTGCAATCTGAGCATATTGCTGCCACTGGTTGTCACGGACTTCGCGAAAATCGATGAAGACATGATAGTTGTAGGCTCCCAATTCCACATACAAACCTTTTTCACACAATTCCTTGCTGCTCCGGATATATTGAAGGCCGGTCACATGGTCACGGAAAATAGTGAAATAGGCACCCTCAGGGGTCAATCCAAGACCTTCTCCCAGGGTCTTTTGGGTCAGCCTGCGCTTATCCCCTTCTCCAGCCTTCACCGAATAGGCGGCTGACGTCCGCACCCACCCCCGGGCAGAGGCGTATTTATTATGGTAGATGACCAGGGCACGTTCATCGCCTGTGGAATTGGAATAGGCAAAAACGTCTTCGTTCACGTAACCTTCGGGAGCGAAGAAATCGTAAAGCAAGAAATTTCTTACTTCGGCAAAGAGGTGGCGGTGCTTCATTAAGGGAAAGATCTCCCGCTCATGGCGTCTCATGAAATCCCAGTCCGGCCGCTCGTCCCACTTCGCATATCGATATTCCATCCCATATTTTTCAGCAAATCCCTCGATCTGACCGTGACCAAACATGGGAAGCCCGGGCATGGTAACCATCATCGTACACACACCGAAATATTTATCCCCTTTCCCGAACTGGAATAGGGCCGTTTCCTCATCCGGGTTGCTCATAAAATTCACAAACCGCTTGAGGACTTCAGGGTTGAACTCCAAAGTGTTCTTTATGACGCTTCGGTATTTGGAATTCTCCTCATCCTTCAACATATTCATGAAAGCACTGTTATAGACCCGGTGCATTCCAAGGGTGCGGACGAAGTAGCCTTCCAATAACCAGAAGGCCTCAGCCAGGAGCAAAGTCTCAGATGCCTCTTGAGCGACCCGGTCCACCACCTGGCGCCAGAATTCTTCTGGCATGAGACGATTGAGTTCTCCTCTCGTCATGCCATGTTCGGCTCGCGACGGGATGGCTCCACCCGTTCCCGGTTCCGGAACCCAGAGACGCTGGTAGTGCCTCTTGGTCAGAGTCATGGCAGCATCGAAACGGATGATGGGAAATTTCCGTGCGACATGAAGAATCGTTTGAATCACAGCCTCTCGGACTTCGGGGTTCAGGTAATTCAATTGGGCCGTATCATTCCAGGGCATGTGAGTCCCATCGTTGCCATGGTAGATGTACGTCTCTTTCCAGTTTTGGCGATCGACCCGTTTGAACACGACCGCGGCATCACTTCTGTCGAAATAGTGATCCTCAAGATAGATGCCTACCTCTCCGTGCCATGATAAATCTGGTCCGTTGAACCGATAAGCGGGAAAGGGGCTGTAATCGAGAGAGATGAACCAGTCGGGATGTTCAATGACCCATCGGGAATCGATTCCCACATGGTTGGGGACCATGTCGCTGGCCATGCGAATCCCCCGCCTCCAGGCGCGATCTTTCAGGTTCTGAAAAGCCTCTTCCCCCCCCAGATCGCCTGCGATCTGATAATCGAAGAGGGAATAGGCTGAGGCCACGGCCTCTTGATTTCCCAACATCTGTTTGATTCTCTTTGACGCCTGGCTTCGTTCCCAGACGCCGATCAACCAGAGACCGGAGAAACCCCAGCGTGCCAGAATATCAAGCTCCTCATCAGGGATCTGGTCTAGCCGGTGAATGGCCCGTTGATATTTCTTTGAGAGTTGATCCAGCCACACGTAGATGTTCTTGGCTATCAGGACGACCCTTGGCATCCAGTCCAGGTCACGGCTAAAACGCTCGGGTTCTGCTTCCATCCCTACATATTCATAAACCGGAGCAGGGGCACGGCCCCAAGAAGCCCACCTCCGTAATTCCGCAATCTCCTCTTCCTTGATCAGATCGAGACTGCTGAGCAGACGATAGAAATATTTGCCCAGCATGAACCCCCATTTTTCCTGGATGTATTCAAGCTGACCCGTAAGAGAATGAGGAGCAGCAATGGCAGGACTCCGCAGCATGTCGATTATATTTTGATATTCAGGACCGAAGAAGGGCTGTGCACTGAAGAATGTACGGAGGGCCTCCATCATCTTAAAATAGGAGGTCTCCTTTTCGAGATTGGAGTCATCGAAGAGTTCGATGAAGGAAGAAAAGGCAGGATTCAAATTGGCGAGCCAGAGCATGAGCATCTCTTCCAGGATGATCTGGCGATGGGGAACTCCAGCTGTTTCTCCCTCCAGGTAAGCGTCAAGTTCGATTTCGCGGCGATAGACAGCAACGGTGGGGAATTCATCTGCGAATTGGCGTAAGGCATCATCCACTGCTGGTTTCCCAGATTTTTCATAGAGCCAATCCAAGGCCTGTTTCATAACCTGAAGGTTCTTTTCATCTCGGTACAAGCCGGTAATGTAATGGAGGATTTCGTCAATGAGTCCCATGGCATTGATCTGACCGGGCCTGACCGCCTGCTCAGGGAAATTGACCAGATCCCTTTTTTCATTCATTTTCTGGGCGAAGACCCGGACTGCATGGAAGTTGGGAAGGATGACATTTCCGCTGAGGGTAATAAGAGCGTCGTCAAATTGATAGAGGTCCCGCGCCTTCCGGGAGATATGAAACTCCATCACGATTGTATTCTTCGGGGGGGATGGGTCCATGCGTTCCATCGTTAACAACCAATATAGGTCATTCTCTCGATAGACTCAAGAAAAAAGGTGTAGGCTTAGAAACCCGTCACTGAGGCGTGGTCATGGCGGCCGATACGGCGGGAATACTTCCAAAGTTTTATAAAGCGTATCGTTGGAGTTCTATAGGCAACATTGGTTGGGAGTGAACACGAGCGCCGAAGACGCAGAGGTTCCTCATCTGAAAATGTCAAAGGTTGACGCTGATAAAACTTTTTCAGCATCCCCGCCGGATCTTGGCCGGCAAGTGCCCCGCAAGCCCCGCCTTGCCTGCCTGCCGGTAGGCAGGTAGGCGGGGTCAAGGGGCACAATCAGAATGAAATTTCTCTTCCGGGAAGCCCCGCCCTGTGGGCGGGGAGCTTCAAAAGCCTCTGGAGAGTGACGGGTTACCAGGCTTAGCGGGCCCCTTGAGTTGGCAGAATAGAGTTTTCAGTTTACTTCAAGATATATTCTGATAGTTTAACGAATCCAAAGCCCCGCTTTGTTAGTTCGGGAATGGCTTCTATAACGCCTTCAGCTGTTTCTCCTTCCGGATGATTCATGTGCATGAGAATGATGGAAGAAGGCTGGGCATTGAGCAAGGCCTCCTTCACCTGGTTCTTCGTATAGGTAGCTCCTGCATCTCCACGAACGCTGAAATTCACCACTTCATAACCCAACGTATTGGCGATCTTGACGCAGATTTCGTCACTGTGTGCTGTTCCAGGTCGGTAGTATTTTGGTCTGCGGCCGGTGAGGTTTTGAAGTTTAATTGCATTTTGTTCTATTTCATCAAAAATTTCCTCCACACCCTTTGTTCCTGCTATCCCATAGGCAGAGCGGCCATTTGCAGAGCACGGTTTATGGTTTAAGCCGTGATTTTCAATCTCAAGAAAGGCTTCTTTTTCCAATTCGCCAAATATCTCTGGATTTGCATCGATCCACTTGCCGCTGATAAATAGGGTAGCAGGAATCTTCTCACTTTTCAGGTATTCGATTAATTTGGCATCGTAGCCCTTGCCTCTCGGTCCTCCACAGGCATCGAAGGTGAGGGCGATGAGCTTCTGGTCTGTGTTCAATTTGGTTTTTACACCCATCAATCTTTCTCCCCATTCTCGTGGGACTTTCCCGTTAAATCTTGAGATGATTCCTTCACGATTTGTCGAATCCTGGCAATATCCCTGGCCCGCAATTCCAATAAAGGCGGCGAAAAAGAAGGCTAAGATAATAAAGTCCCGTTTGATCATCGTCTGTGTCCGATTTTTCAACCCTATTTTACTCCATGAGCCCTGGCTTGACAATCCTATCCCATTCGCTTATTTTAAACAAATCGGGCTGTTAAAGCCCTATTCTTTTATCATAAAAACAAAGATGATCAAGATCGGGACAAGTGGTTTCTCATTTCCGGACTGGAAAGGGACAGTCTATCCGATTGGCCTGCCGGAAAGGGAGATGTTGCCTTTCTACGAAAAAGATCTTGGGTTCAATGCCTTGGAGGTGAATTTTACCTATTACACCCTTCCCTCCCCAAAAAGTTTTGAGGCCATGTCAAAGAAGACATCGAAAGAATTTGAATTTATTGTGAAGGCCTTCAAAGGGATGACCCATGAGATTCGAGACAAAGAGACCGGTGCAATGATCGATAATCAGGAGACCTTTAAGAAGTTCAAATATAGCCTTGCCCCTCTGATCGGGGATGGGAAGTTAACCGGTGTCCTCGCCCAGTTCCCTTATGGGTTCTTTCCCAATCGAGAAAATATTGGCTACCTTGAAAGATTCAAGGCAGAGATGGAGGACGTCCCGCTGATCTATGAATTCCGGAACCAAGCATGGCTGAGAGAAGGGACCTTCAAATTTTTGGAAAAGAATGGAGTTGGATTTTGCATTGTGGATGAGCCGAAAATACCCAAGCTGATGCCCTACCTTCCGAGAGCCACTTCTGAAATCGGCTACTTCCGGTTTCACGGTCGGAATCCCAATTGGTTCAATGTTCCATTGAAGGTTCGGTATGACTACCTTTACAGCGAGGGGGAGTTAAAAGAATTTATCCCGGACATCGAGGATATTTCTAAAAAAACGGCAAAGACCTTAATTTTTTTCAATAACTGCTACTCTGGTTCTGCCGCCAAAAATGCGGCCCAGATGGCGAAGCTGCTTATGAAACAAGGTAGCCAATAGCGTATAGCCTATAGCACATAGCGGATGGCAGATAGTCTATAGCTTATGGCATATAACTGTTTGACTATTAGCTATACGCCATTAGCCATAAGCCAAAGGGGGGAAAGCGGTGATCGAGATCGATTTTAAGAAAGGGGATGGGCTTATTCCGGTGATTATTCAGGATGCCTCAACCCACGAGGTGCTCATGTTAGGCTATATGAATCAGGAGGCATGGGACAAAACGCTGAAGACAAAAAGAACCTCTTTCTGGTCGAGGTCCCGGAAGAAACTCTGGATTAAAGGAGAAACCTCGGGCCATTTTCAGGAGATCAAAGAAATCTATCTCGATTGTGACGGGGATACACTTCTTCTGAGAGTCGATCAAATTGGAGGGGCAGCCTGCCATACGGGGTTCCGGAGTTGCTTTCATTACCGGTATGAAAAGAACGGATGGACCCTTTCAGGGGAAAAGGTCTTTGACCCGAAGGAGGTATACGGAAAGTGAAGACGCTGAAGATTGGAATTCCAAAAGGGAGTCTGGAGAATGCCACCATTGAGCTGTTTAGAAGGTCAGGCTGGAGAATTTCAGTGAGCTCCCGGAGTTATTTCCCCAGTGTGGATGATGAGGAGATCCGCTGCACCTTGGTCAGGGCTCAGGAGATGTCTCGGTTCGTGGAGATGGGGACGCTGGATGTGGGGTTGACCGGGAAGGATTGGGTTCTGGAAAATGGTTCCGATGTGGTCGTGGTACAGGATCTGATTTACTCCAAAACGAGCGCTTCTCCTGCCCGGTGGGTTCTGGTGGTGGCGGAGGACTCGCCCATCCACAAGCTCAAAGACCTGGAGGGGAGAAAGGTGTTCACGGAGCTGGTGAACTTCACGCGGCGATACTTCGCGGATCGGAAGATTAAGGTCGACGTGGAGTTTTCCTGGGGAGCCACGGAAGGGAAAGTCATCGAGGGGTTGTGCGACGCCATCGTGGAGGTGACCGAAACGGGAAGCACCTTGCGGGCGAACGGTCTCCGCATTGTGGAAGAGCTGATGAAGACGAATACCCAGCTCATTGCCAATAAAGAGGCTTATCAGGACCCATGGAAGAGGGAAAAGACTGAACAGATCTCCCTTCTCCTTCAGGGGGCTCTTAAAGCCGAGGGGATGGTGGGCCTCAAAATGAATGTCTCTGCCAATGAGCTGAAGGGCGTGATCGAGATTCTTCCAAGCATTACAGGTCCCACGATTTCAAACCTCTTTCAGAGCGACTGGTTTGCCGTGGAGGTGATGGTCTCCGAAAAGGTCGTCCGGGAACTCATCCCAAAACTCTTGAAGCGGGGAGCCGTGGGGATCATCGAATATCCGCTCAACAAAGTCATCTAGCAATAAAAGGTTGAGGCTGAGGTTAAGGTTCAGGGTAGGACCTAAAATAAATGTTCTTTCTTAACCTCAACCTAAACCTTGACCTGGGGCTGCGTGAGCAATCCTACCACTTCCATGTGATAGGTCTGCGGAAACATATCGATGAGGACCAACTCGCTGATGGAATATCCTTTTTCGGAAAAGAGGCGAAGATCCCGAGCGAGGATGGTGGGCTCACAGGAGACATAGACGATCCTTTTGGGTTTCAATCCGGCCACTTGATCCACGGCTCCCTTGCATCCCGTCCTCGGCGGGTCGAGGATGATAAGATCAGGCTTCTCCCTTTTCCATTTCTTCAAGACATCCTCAACCTTTCCGCGGATGAACCCAACATTTTCAATTCCGTTGAATTGAGCGTTGAAACGGGCATCTTTCACGGCTACAGCGTTTTCTTCTATTCCCCAGACCTCCTGAGTCACCGTGGCTAAGGGAAGCGCGAAGTTTCCGACCCCCGAGTAAAGGTCAAGGGCTCTCTCATTTCTCTGTCCCCGCGAAAACTCGAGAACTTCCCGGATCAGTTTTTCATTCTGTTTCAGATTGACCTGGAAAAAACTTCCCGGCGAGGTGCGAAGCGTGAGGTTCAAAGGGATGGTGAAACTGAGATGGGATTTACCTAAAGAGGCGGTCTGCCTTTCTCTCAAAGTGGTGATGCCCTTCAAGATCGGATGGGATTTGAGAAACTGGTGCGCAGAGGTTTCCCATCCCTGAGAGGTTTTTAGAAAACAGAAAATGAGAACGCCTTTTCCTTCTTCCGGAGAAACATTGATATCGATTTCTTCTGTGGAAGAGAGGAGGAAGCGCTCTTTTCGAAGCAATGGAATGATCTCGTTTACCAAGGGATGGGCAATAGGACATCGTTCAATATCGATCAGTTGATGGGACCTCTCTTGGTAATACCCTAGTTTTTCTCCTTTCACCTTCAATTGGACTCTGGTCCGATAATCGTATGGATCGGGGGAAGGGAATGCAGTGATGGGGGGGATCTCCTTCAGTCCCCCTAATCTCATCAGGATATCTTTGAGGATCTCTTTCTTCAGCTCTGCTTGTTGGGCATAATTGATATGCTGCCACTGGCAACCTCCGCATCTCCCGAAATAAGGGCAGGGAGGTTCCACTCTCCATGAGGAGGGCGCGAGGATCTCTACCAATTTTCCTGTGGAGTAGTTCTTTTTCTCTTCAACGATTTCCACCCAGACCTCATCCCCGATGGCCGAATAGGGGATGAAGACCACCTTGCCATCTATCCTCGACACCCCGTAACCCTTAAAGGCCATGGACTCGATTCTGGTTCGTGCTCTTTTAGCCATCGCTTAAAAATAGCACGTGGGAAGAAGAGATTCAATCTAACTCTGCGATTCGTAAAGGTATAAAAGATGGTCATGAATTGACATCTCGCCTTCTTTTTGTTAGGTTATTTAGCTCATATAGAGTGGGGTTCTGAAAAAATGACCTGGTTTAAGAAGAAAGAAGAGGAAGAGAAGGAAGGGAAGGAGAAGCGGGCGGAACTGAGGATCTCGGAGGACCTCTGGACCAAATGTAACTCCTGCAACGAGATCATTTACCGCAAGGTCGTGGAGCGGAATCTTCAGGTCTGTCCCAAGTGCAATTACCATTTTCAGATCCCCGCCCGAAGAAGACTCGAATACCTGGCTGATCCAGGTACCTTCTTGGAATATGATACCCATCTTACCTCTGCCGACCCCCTGGAGTTTAAGGATTTGAAGCGGTATCCCCATCGGCTCAAGGAATCTCAGGAAGCCACCGGACTGAAGGATGCCGTTATCTGCGGGGAGGTGAAAATCGAGGACCAGCCAACGATGCTCGGCATTTTCGAATTCAATTTTATGGGAGGAAGTTTAGGATCGGTAGTGGGAGAGAAGATCACCCGTTTGATCGAGCGAGCCATTGAGAAGGGAATGGGAGTGGTGATCTTCTGTGCTTCTGGAGGGGCAAGGATGCAGGAAGGAATTCTCTCCCTCATGCAGATGGCCAAAACGAGTGCAGCCCTTGCAAAACTTCATGAGGCCGGACTTCCCTACGTTTCCGTCTTGACCGATCCCACCACCGGTGGGGTTTCGGCCAGCATTGGAATGCTCGGCGACATCGTCATCGCCGAACCGAAGGCCATGATCGGATTCGCTGGGCCAAGGGTCATTAAAGAAACCATTCGGGCAGAACTTCCGGAGGGGTTTCAGCGGGCCGAATACCTTCTGGAGCACGGCATGGTTGACCTCATCGTGGAGCGGAAGGACCTCCGACACACTCTTGCCTCTGTGTTAAAGATGCTCGCGTCAGATGGTCAACAAAAATAACCCATCCATGAGCAGAAACGAATATCAGCGATCACTCGACTACCTCTATCGTCTTGAAAAATTCGGAATGATTTTCGGCCTGGACAAGGTGGAAGCGATTCTGGAGGCCGTCGGAAATCCCCACCGGGAGATCCAAGCCATCCACATTGGAGGTACAAACGGAAAAGGGTCGACCGCTGCGATGATGGCCTCCATCCTCCAGAAAGAGGGTTATCGGACAGGGCTCTACACCTCCCCGCATCTCATTCGATTCACTGAACGAATCAAGATCAACGGGAAAGAGATTGAGCAGGAGGAGGTGGCCGAACTGGCGGGATGGATGAGAAAGAGGGTCGAAGAAGCGGGTGTCACTCCTCCCTTCACGTTCTTTGATTTCACAACAGCCATGGCTCTCCTCTATTTCAAACAGAAGATGGTGGACCTGGCGGTTTTGGAGGTCGGACTGGGAGGAAGGCTTGATTCGACCAATGTGGTTGACCCACTCCTGTCCATCATTACCAATATTGGCAAAGACCATGAGGAACAACTGGGTCGAAGTCTCTTGAAGATTGCTGGTGAAAAGGCAGGCATTATCAAGAAAGGTCGTCCCCTGCTCACGGCAGCCACTCAGCCTCAGGTGCTTCGACTTTTTTCAAAGATCTGCCAGGAGAGAAGGTCGCCTTACTATCGGGTTGGAAAGGAGCTCCGGTACGTTCAGAATGGGGAGAGGAATTTTGACTACGAAGGCCTCCATCGAAAGTTGTGGAATATCTCCCTGAATCTGGGAGGACCTCACCAGATCATCAACGCGACAACAGCCCTTGGAGCCATGGAGGTTTTAGACGACTTAGGATACTCCGTATCGAACGATGCCATGGTCGAAGGGGTGAAGGAGGTGGAATGGCCAGGGAGATTGGAAATGGTCTGTTCCTCTCCCAGGGTGGTGTTGGACGGCGCCCATAATCCCGATGGAGCTCTTGCCTTAAGAGAGTCCATGGAAAAAGAGTTTCAATTTCATCACCTCAACCTCATCCTTGGTGTGATGAAGGATAAAGACATCCAATCCATTCTTCGTCTCCTGGCCCCTCTGGCCCATCATCTCATCCTCACCCGACCCCATACGGACCGGGCAGCTCCTCCGTCCCTCCTCCTTAAAGCATTGGGAAAGAACGGGGAAAAAGCCGAGATCGTAGACGATCTCGAAGGGGCGATCGGAAAGGGTCTCTCTATCACCAAGGAAGATGACCTCCTCTGCATCACTGGATCCCTCTATACGGTGGGTGAGGCTCGGGCCTATTTTCGTCCCAGGGAGAGATCTTGAGAGATCACTGCCTTATCCTGAGTTTTTTTGTCCTCCTCTTTATCCTTTACCCTTCCTTTCCCCATTCCTCCTATGCGAAGATTCCCCAGGTGAAGGTGACGGTAGAAGCAGAAGGACCCGTGGAGATCGAAGCGGACCAACTGACCTACGATCGGGATCAACAACTCTATCATGCCCATGGAGGGGTGGAGATTACAAGGGGAACCCTCTCTCTAAGGGCCGATCACGCTCAACTGAGCATGGCCACCAAGGAGATGATGGCCTGGGGGAACGTCGTATTAAGAGAGGGGGAGGATGTCATTGAATGCGAACGCTTGGAAATTAATTTGAATACCCAGGAAGGAAAGATCTATCACGCCAGACTATTCTTAAAGGATCAGAATTTCCACATTACAGGTCGGGAAGTGGAGAAGTTGGGGGAGAATCGTTACCGCATCCGGGATGGGTCGTTCACGACTTGCGATGGCGAGCGGCCGCCTTGGAAGTTTACTATGAAAGAGCTGGACGTGGAGTTGGGTGGGTATGGAATCGCGAAAGGGCCCATCTTCTATATTGAGAATATTCCAATGCTCTATCTTCCCATCGGTGTCTTTCCTGTAGTTCTGGAGCGACAGACGGGCTTTCTTTTTCCACGAATGGGATATTCGAATAAGTACGGGCCTGAAATAAAGACCGCTTTTTTCTGGGCGATGAGAAAAGACATGGATTCAACGTTCTATTTGGACTACTTGGGAGAGAAAGGATTTAAAGAGGGTCTGGAATATCGGTATGCCTTCACCCAGGACACACAAGGAAAAGCCAATTTCTATTTCATTGATGATCACGTCTACGATGGGAACCGATATGCCTTTTTCCTGCAGCACCAGCAGAGGCTTCCCTATGATTCCTATCTCAAATGGGACATCAACCATGTAAGCGACAATCAATACATTCGCGATTACGATGAGGACCTCCCGGAAGGAGCCAAGATCGACTCCAGGAGTCTGAGGCTGCTGCGGTCGGTTCTCTTCGGAGGGAAGAACTGGGATCGATACAGTCTTTTGATGAACACAGCAGTTTTCGATGATCTGTCAAAAGAAAGCAACGATGAAACCATTCAGAAGCTTCCCCAGATCGGTTTTTTTGCTCATCCTCAGTCTCTTTGGAAGACCCCTCTCTTCTATGACTTGACATCCAGCTATAACAACTTCTGGCGGGAGAGGGGTGTCAATGCTCACCGGTGGGATTTTTTTCCAAGTATTTCATACCCGGTGAGGGTCTTCGATGTTTTGAAAATGGAACCCCATGTGGGAGGAAGGGAAACGCTTTATCGACCCACTCATGATCGGGCGGACCGATTTGATCCATGGGAATCGAGAGAGACCTTTGAAGCAGGTGCGGAGGCGTCCACTGAATTCTACCGGGTCTTTGACTGGGGGGAGAATTCAAAAATATCCGATTTCTTCAAAGTGAATAAATGGATGCACACGGTCGAACCCAAAATCGGCTATCTTTACAGCCCCCGGGTGAACCAGAACGACCTGCCAGTCTTCGACGAAGTGGACCGGCTCCCGTATTCTAATAAGATCACCTATGGAATTGTTCAGCGCCTTTTGGGAAAACAGGTCAAGCAAGAAAAAGAAACAGCTCCCTATGAATATGCCCGGTTGGATATCTTCCAGAGTTACAGCTTGGGAGATCCTTACGAAAGAGACTCTAAAGGCAAGGGAAGATATTTTTCAAATATTCAAGCAGAACTTTGGTGGAATTTCAGTCCCTTCCTATCTGCCCAATGGGATGCTGGGTTCAGCCCTTATCGTGGGAATTTTGAAGTATTCAATTTTTTGATCACGGGGAAAGACCGGAGAAACGATGCGATTCAGGTTCAATATCGATATACTAAAGACAGCGTTAAAGAGATCAATCTCGCTGCAAGGGTGAGGACGATTGACCCATTGCATCTTTTTGGCTCAATGCGATATAACTTAGTGGATCATTGGAAGGTGGAGAATGTCTATGGATTGGAATACAAGGCCCAGTGTTGGACCCTAGGCCTTGCCGTGGAGGATAGGGGCAGATCTCCCGACGGGACTCAGGAAAAGGAACTCAAGGTCCAGGTCTACCTCCAATTGCTCAATTTGGGTGCGTATGGCCTTAAACCCTATGCGTTGGGTTTTTAAAAATTCCTCTGATGAACACAGAGGGACAGGAGGAGAAGAAAATGAAGGGAGTCATTTTGGCAGGGGGGTTAGGGACCCGACTCTATCCATTGACAAAGGTGACCAATAAACATCTCCTGCCAGTCTATGAGAAGCCGATGATTTACTATCCCATTCAGACCCTCATCAACGCAGGGATTGACGATATCCTCATCGTCACCGGTGGAAATAGTGCCGGTGATTTTCTAAAGTTATTAGGGAATGGAAAGGAATTTGGTCTCAAACACATCAACTACACCTATCAAGAGGGAGAGGGCGGGATTGCCGAGGCCCTGAATTTAGCAGAATTCTTCGCCGCGGGGGACAGGATCTGCGTCGTCTTGGGAGATAATCTTATTGAAAAGAATGTCCAAAAGGCTGCAAAGGCGTTTCGCAAGCAGAAAGGCGGGGCGAAGATCCTGCTCAAGGAGGTTCCTGACCCCCAGCGATTTGGAGTTCCGGAGTTGAAAGGAGATCGGGTGGTCCGGGTGGAGGAGAAGCCGAAGGTTCCAAAATCTCCCTATGCGGTGATCGGAATCTATTTCTATGATGCAGCGGTTTTCGATATCATCAAAACCCTCAAACCTTCCGGCCGGGGGGAGTTAGAGATTACGGATGTGAACAATCAGTATATTGAAAAGGGATTGATGACCTGGGATATCTTAGAGGGATGGTGGACCGACGCAGGAACATTTGACTCCCTTCTCCGGGCAAACCAATTGGTCGCCCAGACAGGAGCCAACAATCCATGAAAGATAATGTCAAATGACAAAATCCAAATGACAAATGAATGTCAAAGTTTGAAGTTACGAAACTTTTGACATTTGAAATTGGGATTTGATTTGACATTTGAACTTAGACATTTGGAATTTAGTTGACGGATTTATTTTAGATCGCACGAATGGAGGCAAGGCAATGATACATGGTGTAAGAACGAAATCATTGAAGGTGATTCCCGATGAGCGGGGACGAGTGATGGAGATCCTCAGGGCAGACGATGAACTTTTTCTAAAGTTTGGACAGATCTATATCACGACGACCTATCCTCAGGTCGTGAAGGCCTGGCATTATCACAAAGTCCAGACAGATCACATCGTTGCCGTCCAGGGAATGATCAAGCTGGTGCTTTACGATCCGCGGGAAAACTCTCCAACCAAAAGAGAAGTCAATGAGTTCTTCATCGGAGTCCATAACTCGTTGTTGGTTCAAGTGCCCCATGGAATCTACCACGGGTGGAAATGCATCAGCGAGGAGGAAGCCATCATCATCAACATCCCAACAGAGGTCTATGCCTATCGCACACCGGATGAATACCGCCTTCCTCCCCACGAAACAGATATCCCCTATGATTGGTCGAGGAAAGATGGATGAAATAGAAGCACCAAATTCCAAACAGTAAATTGAAAATCCCCTCACCCTTGCCCTCTCCCCAAAGGGGAGAGGGTGGGGTGAGGGGGTCATTTGAATTTAAAGTTTGGAATTTATTTGGGATTTGGAATTTTGAAATGAGTGGGAGCGAGCAATGAAGATCTTAGTAACAGGTGGTTGTGGGTTCATTGGGAGTAATTTCGTTCGTTATATTTTAAAGGGTTATCCAAGTTATTCCATCCTCAATGTGGACAAATTAACCTATGCCGGGAATTTGGAGAACCTCGCCGATCTTGCTTCTTCCCCTCGGTACCGTTTCATCAAGACGGATATTGCTGAGGCGCCCCAGATGGAAGCGATCATCCGGGAGGGGGTGGATGCCATCGTCAACTTTGCGGCTGAATCCCATGTTGATCGATCGATCGAAGACCCCAGTACCTTTATGAAGACAAATGTCTTTGGCACGTTTGTGCTTTTGGAAGCGGTCCGGAAGGTTTTCCCAAAACAGAAGATCCGGATCGTCCATATCTCGACGGACGAAGTCTATGGGTCCCTTGGGGAGACAGGGGCCTTTACTGAAGAAACCCCTCTCGCACCCAACAGCCCCTACTCGGCCAGCAAGACTGCTGCGGATATGTTAGTCAGGGCCTACTATCACACGTATGGCCTCCCCGCTTCCATCACACGATGTTCCAATAATTATGGGCCCTATCAATTTCCAGAAAAACTCATTCCTCTATTGATCTCAAATGCGATTGAAGATAAGGAACTTCCCATTTATGGAGACGGGATGAATGTCAGGGACTGGATCTATGTAGAGGATCACTGTCGGGCATTGGATAGGGTTCTTCACCGTGGGAAAGACGGGGAAGTTTACAACATAGGAGGTCGGAGTGAAAAGCCGAATTTGGAAGTGGTGAAGACGGTTTTGGACCAGCTCAGTAAACCTCATTCTCTCATCCGGTTTGTAAAGGACCGCCCAGGCCACGACCGAAGATATGCGATGGATTTCTCCAAAATCGAGAGAGAACTGGGATGGAAGCCCACCGTCTCTTTTGAAGAAGGGGTTCACCTGACCGTTGAGTGGTACAGGACTCATCAGGAATGGTGGAGGAAGATCAAGACAGGGGAATACCTTCAGTATTACGAGCGGATGTATGGAAATAGGTAAGGCATTCCTCTTAAATCCGAAATTCGAATATCGAAGTTCGAAACAAATCCGAATCTCCAATGTTCAAAACTCAAGAAAAGTTTGGGACATTTGAATTTGTTATTTTGATATTGTTTCGAAATTCGGATTTCGTGCTTCGGATTTATTTTCCAAGGGAACCATCTGCACACGTAAACAACAGGATGATATCCTAGATTCATCGTGGAAATGAAAAGGATCTTAGTGATTGGCGCCAAAGGGATGTTGGGAAGAGACCTGGTCGAAACGCTCCGGTCCTCTTTCCCCAAGGATGAGATCACTGGATGGGATGTGGAAGAGATCGATATCCGGGAAGAAAGAAGCACGGTCACCCAGATCAGAAATCTCGAGCCTGGCGTGATCTTCCATTTGGCGGCGTATACCGATGTGGACGGATGTGAATTGAATGAAAAGAAAGCCTTCGCCACCAATGCGGAGGGGATGAAGCATGTGGCCTTAGGGGCGGCGACATGCGGAGCAAAAGTCGTCACCCTCAGCACGGACTACATCTTCGATGGGAGAAAAGGGAGCCCCTATCTCGAGGAGGATCCTCCCAATCCCCTCAATGTCTATGGTCGCTCCAAATGGAAGGGGGAACAATATGTACAGGAACTGGTGAAGGATGCTCTAATCGTCCGGACCCAGTGGCTCTATGGGAAGTATGGGAAAAATTTTGTTGCCTCCATCCTGCGCCAGGCCAGAGAGAAAGACGTGCTCTCGGTCGTCAATGACCAGGTTGGCTCACCTACCTACACCCTCGATCTATCCCAGGCGATTGCCCTTCTGATTGAGCGGAAGGCCCGGGGGATTTTTAATGTCGCTAACAGTGATTCCTGTACCTGGTATCACTACGCTCGAACGATTTTAAAACTATCGGGGATAGAAGGGGTAAAGGTCGTTCCCATTTCCTCCAAAGAACTAGCCTACTCGGCTGTCCGCCCTGCTTACTCCGTTTTGGATACCGAGAAGTTGAAACGAGAAACGGGGTTGACCTTGAGGCCATGGGTGGAAGCCCTGAAAGATTATCTTTCGTCCTACTCAGAGCGGGCCTGAAGGTCTTTTTATCTTGCAATTTTCATAAACCCATTATACATTTCATCTAATACAAACGCGTTAAATCTCATTACCCTCAACGGATTCGCCCCTCACCCCATCCCTCTCCCCAACGGGGAGAGGGGAGGGTGAGGGGGCCTCATGTCAAAAAATAAATGCGTTTGTATTAGTCCAAGAAACGGAGTAAATGATGAATATTTGTGTCATCGGAACGGGTTATGTGGGGTTAGTAACAGGGGCTTGTTTGGCTGAATTTGGGATGAGCTTGATCTGTGTGGATAATGATCAAGTGAAGATTAATCTTCTCAAGCAGGGGACCATTCCCATTTACGAACCCGGGCTGGAGGGTTTGGTCGTCAAGAATATGAGG
The DNA here is from genome assembly GCA_964390545.1 of uncultured Syntrophaceae bacterium. Classification (GTDB taxonomy): domain Bacteria; phylum Desulfobacterota; class BSN033; order BSN033; family UBA1163; genus CAYMJV01. Next base: position 89,135 of record CAYMJV010000001.1, on the reverse strand, counting down.
GAGGGAAGGCTTTCCTTCTCCACCAGCATCGAAGAGGGAGTCAAATCGAGTCTGGTCGTTTTCATCGCGGTGGGCACTCCTTCCCATGAGGACGGGTCCGCAGACCTTCAGGCCGCGGAGGAGGTGGCTAAACAGATCGGCCGATCGATGAATGGCTACAAGGTGATCGTCATCAAGTCCACAGTTCCTGTGGGAACGGCCCGTCGCCTGAAAAAGCTGATCCAAGACCATCAGACTCAACCCATTGCTTTTGACATTGTCTCCAATCCTGAATTTCAGCGAGAAGGGTCCGCCATTGAAGATTTCATGCGGCCTGATCGAGTGACCATCGGTGCCGAGAGTGAGCAGGCCATCGCCATCATGAAAGATATTTACAGTGCCCTCTATCTCATTGAGACGCCCTTCGTGATTACCGGTCTTGAGACAGCCGAGATGATCAAGTACGCCGCCAACGCCTTCTTGGCAACCAAGGTGAGTTTCATCAACGAGATTGCCAATCTCTGTGAAAGGATGGGGGCTGATGTGCACCATGTGGCCAGGGCCATGGGCTTGGATGGAAGGATTGGGAAGAAGTTTCTCCATCCGGGTCCGGGTTATGGTGGTTCCTGTTTCCCGAAAGACACCCGTGCCTTATCGCGGATGGCTCAGGAAAGGGGATATTCTTTCAAAATACTGGACTCTGTCATCCGGGTCAATGAAGAACAGAAGAAGAGAATGGTGGTGAAGATCCAAGAGAAAGTGGGGGACCTTCGAGGAAAGACCATCGGCATTTTAGGTCTCTCCTTCAAGCCCAATACGGATGATATCAGGGAATCGAGCTCGATGGTCATCATCGGAGATCTGTTAGCCATGGGGGCTAAGGTGAAAGCCTTTGACCCAGCGGCCATTGATGAGGCCAAAGCCGTTCTCCCTGAGGTGGAGTATGGGAGGGACCCCTACGATGTGGCCAAAGGATCTGATGCCCTGGTTCTTGCAACGGAGTGGAACCAATTTCGGCGACTCGATCTCCAACGTATCAAAACGCTGCTAAAAACGCCAATTTTCATCGATCTCAGAAATGTCTATGACCCGGATCAGATGAAGCGATTGGGTTTCAATTATTGCGGTGTGGGGAGGTAAGGACTTCCTGTTGACCCGTTCCGGAAAGGACTGGATTTTTGTTTCAGACGCCCATTTCACCGGAAGGGATCGTGAAGAGATGGAGCCCTTTCTCAGATTCCTGGATCTGGAAAGGGAACAAATGAGCCATCTGGTGATCTTGGGCGATCTCTTCGAGTTCTTCTTTGGTTTTAAGAAAGTTCCATCAAAGGAGAACTTTTTTCCCTTTACCGAGTATCTCCCTGTCCTTGAAAGGCTTCAAATCCTCTCCCGCCATGGCATCCATATTAAATATTTTGAGGGGAATCACGATTTTTTTCTCGATTCCATCTTCTCAGAACAATTTCAGATAGAGGTGGAGGTTCATCCCGCTGGAAGTGAGGAATGGTTGGGAGGAAGGAAAACGTTCATTGGCCACGGGGATTTATCCAATCCAAAACAGTGGAAGTATCGAGCTTTTCGAAGGGTGCTGAAGAACCGGTGGACCTATGGTCTCATGCAATGGGCAGGTCCGCGACTCTCCCGCCACGTCGCCCAATGGCTAAGCCAGATGAGCTACCAGAAGTACCACATGGGACAACCTTCTCATCCGCCTCCGGGTTTTAAGGCCTTCGCTCATCGGAAGTTCATGGAGGGATTTGAAATCGTCATCCTCGGTCATTCCCATTTTCCAGAAGACGAAGAAGAATGGTTCGATGGGAGGAGATGCCGCTATTTCAATGTGGGGGACTGGCGGACCCATCGGTCTTTTTTGCGATTCACTCCCCCTGACCGTTTTGAATTGAGCCGATTTATCGAATGAGAGATAGGGAGATGGGGAGATGAGGAGATAAGGAGAAATCCCCCCTCTCCCCCCTTTGCTAAAGGGGGGTTGGAGGGGATTATTAGGAGTTCATGGCAAATAGGGCAGTTTTTCTTGATCGTGATGGAACCCTCAATGAAGAGGTAGGGTATGTCAACCACCTGGATCGATTTGTCCTCCTTCCCAGGGTGGGGGAGGCCATTCGGTTATTGAACGAGCATGGGTTCAAGGCTGTTGTCACCACCAACCAATCCGGAGTGGCGAGAGGTTATTTCTCGGAATCGCTTCTTCATCTGGTGCACCAACGGATGGAAGACCTTTTAAGAAAAGAGGGGGCCCGCCTGGATGGCATCTATTACTGTCCCCATCATCCGGATGCGGGAGCACCCCCCTATCGACAAAAGTGCCGGTGTCGGAAGCCGGACACAGGATTGGTCGAAACAGCAGTGAAGGAGTTGGATGTCGATTGTTCAAAGAGCTATGTTATCGGAGATCGAGGTGCTGAGCTTGAATTTGCCCGTCGGATCGGAGCCAAGGGGATTCTGGTCCTCACGGGATATGGAAAAGGGGAATGGGAATATTGCAGAGATCAATGGAAGGTGAAGCCGGATCATGTTGCATCGGATCTCTACGAGGCCGTTCAGTGGATCCTTCAGCGAGAAGGAATGGGTTTCAAATAAACGATGGGCCACGGTTATGAAGCCCGTTTAAGTGGATAGTCGAATAGTTATGGGTGACGACGCTGGAATCGAAGCAGGAAGCCCGTACAAAATGAAGCTCGAATATCCACTATCGATTGACGAGTGCCGATACGGGCTTCGACAACGAGAAACGTTGGCAAACCCGAACCGTTGGACAAAACGGGCGTGGTTACCCTAGCCTCTAAACCAGGCCTTTTTATCTCGTAACCAGGGAGGATAAAAGATGGCTCTCAGCAAAGAACTCTTGGAGATTTTAGCGTGTCCTAAATGTAAGGGGGAGATTTTCTTAAACAGGGCAGGAGACGGACTGATCTGCAAATCTTGTCGCCTTGTCTACCAGATCAAAGATGATATCCCTGTCATGTTGATCGATGAAGCCCTGCCTTATAAAGGAGAAGAGTAATCAAATACGGAATGCGGGGTGCGGAATTTCGAATTGAGAATTATTCAATCCGAAATCTGAAATAGAAAATGGTTGGCTATTTCATATACTTACTTCTCAAGGGATTCAGCTTTCTCATCAATCTTTTCCCTGAGAGTTTTGCTCTCTGGGTGGGGAGACAGATGGGAAATGCCGCTTACTATTTAGATTGGGAACATCGCAACGTGGCCCTTCAGAATCTACGCATTGCGTTCGGTCAGGAGAAATCCGAAGAGGAGAGACGGTCCATTGCTAAAAGGAACTTCCAGCACATGGGGATGATGGTCATTGAGTTTTTCCGGATTCTGGGGATGGATACGGAGACCTATAAAAGAAAGGTGAGCGTGGAGGGGCTCGAAGAGGCACTGAAACTTCTAGAGAAGAAGAAAGGGGGTCTTCTGCTCATTGGCCACTTTGGGAATTGGGAATTGATGGGGTTCATGGCGAAGGTAATCGGGAATCCGGTCCTGGCCGTTGCCAAACCCATTAAACGGAATGAGCGATTGTATCGCTTCATTGCAGAGATCAGAGATAAAGCAGGTCTCCACCTCATTTCTCCTGAAAATGCAACCCAGAAAGTGGTTCATGCCCTTTCAGAAAACCGGCTGGTTGGAATCATGATTGATCAGAGGGCCAAACGAAGCAGAGCCGTCTGGGTTGAATTCTTCGGGAAAAAGGCACCGACCACCCCTGGCCTGGCAGTGATGGCCATCAGAAGCGGTGCTCCGGTGGTACCGGTCTTCATGATTCGCAATGGATTTCAAAAGCATCGTCTATTGGTCAAAGATCCGATTGAACTGGTCCTTACAGGAGATATGAATAAAGATGTAGAGATCAATATGCAACGCTTTACCCGTGTGCTTGAATCGATGATCCTTCAGTATCCTGATCAATGGATTTGGATCCATCGGAGATGGGAGAGAAAGAGGGAAGACAAATGAAGCTCCCGGCGGGGATTGATTAAATTCTGCTTGCGGAAAGGGGGTGAACGGGATATACTCCCGGCAGGAGGAAAATAATTGAGAGAACTTCTTCCTCAAAGAAAGACGCAGGGTCTTTCGGAAATAAAGTCTAACATTGAAAGACACACCTATCTTAGGGTAGGGGATAAAGTCTATCATAAAAAGTTCAAATCTTGGGGAGGTGGGGTTGTGATCGAGACCTGGTCTTCTGATTTGCCCGGCGGGCTTTGTTACGTTCGAATCCTCTTTCAGGATGGGAAGAAGAGGGTCTTCGATAATAGTTTCGATAGTGCATGCTGTTGCTATCATGCGGGGATCACGCTCCTCAATCGCATTGCATTGTAAAACTCCTCCCCAAAGTCTGAGTTTTCGGGGTAAGGTAGAGACCTTTCACGTTGTCTGCCTTCACCCCCGCCAAAAAGGCGGGGAGCTCAGCGGACCTTCCCGCGAAGTTCTTACTTTCATTACTTCGAATCCTTTTGGAGAAACTGGACGTTGGGGTGAATACCTCCCGCTTCGTTTTTAAGAAGACCATCGAGGGGAAGGTGATCGAGTCTGCCTCCGTCACAGCCGTGTATGGGCGATAGAATGGATGTCGTTTCTCGAAAATCTCACTGTCTCCGGAGGAAAGAGATCGGATGAAAAAGGTAGGCATCATGGGAACAGGCTCTTATGTCCCTGAACGAGTCATTCCTAATTCATATTTTGAAAAGATCGTGAATACGACCGACGAATGGATCGTTACCCGTACCGGAATTCATACACGCCGAATGATCGAACCAGGACAGGCCCTTTCCGATTTGGCCACGGGGGCCTCAGAGAAGGCTCTGGAGATGGCCGGAATTTCCCCTGAAAAATTGGATATGATCATCGTTGGGACTTCCACGGCAGATATGGTGAGCCCGTCGGCCGCCTGTATTATCCAGCATCGATTGGGGGCCAAGAAAGCCGTGGCGTTCGATGTCAATGCAGCCTGTCCGGGGTTCATCTACGGTCTTGCCGTAGCTCAGAAGTTCATGCAGGACGGCTCCTACCACTATGCCCTTGTTATTGGGGGAGAAATCATTTCCAATCGGATCGATTTCAAGGACAGGGCGACTTGCGTCCTTTTTGGTGACGGAGCAGGGGCGGTCGTCCTGGGTCATTCAAATCGACATGGAGATGGAGAGATTTTCAACATCGATATCGAATCGGATGGCGATCTTTGGAGCCTCATCCACGTGCCTGGAGGCGGATCACGCATCCCTGCTTCCCTAAAGATGCTGGAAGAAGGTCTTCAATACTTAAAGATGCAGGGGAACGAAGTCTTCAAGTATGCGGTTCGGATCATGGTGGACTCAGCGCTCAAGGCGATGAAATCAGCAGGAGTCACCAGTAATGAAATAGACTGGTTCATCCCTCATCAAGCAAATATTCGAATTATGGATACAGTGGCCAAGCGTTTGAGAATCCCCAAAGAGAAGGTGATCATCACTGTTCACAAGTACGGTAATACTTCAGCTGCTTCGATCCCGACGGCCCTGGACGAAGGTGTGCGAAGCGGGAAGATTCAAAGGGGAGACCTGATTCTGACGAGTTCCTTTGGTGCGGGGTTCACTTGGGGAGCCGCTTTATTTAGGTACTGATCTCTCTCTTCCTGAAATCATCTCTCCGATTGATTCAAATTCCAGTCATAAGGCTGATACCGGATTCTGATCTGATTTCTATTCTCCTCAAGGAAGGCCTTATCCTTCCCCTCATCAAGGTAGTTCAAAAGAGTGTCGAGCAGTGCTCTGTCACTCCCTCCAAAATCAATCTTATACCATTTAAAAATCATCGAAATGAAAACAGTCTTCTCTTCGGGGAGGATCTTGACCTGAGGGCTATTGATAAAGCTCATGGCCGCCAGCCCAAGCTGGAAATCGATCTGTTCAGCTTCATAAAAACCGATGGGCGGACACGACCTGGCCCCACAGACCAGAGCGAAATGGATTCTTGGATCCAGGGGGACAATGGCGAATTCGAGGCGCGGGTCTCTTTCACGGAAAGGTTTCAGGACCCGATAGGGGTGTCTCCGGTTGCCACGGAGGAGACCATGCTCCATTTCATTAAGAGAAAAACGAGATCCCCCTATCTCATAAGTGATCCGATCGAAAAATCCAGGATACTCCTTAACAGAGCGTTCCAGCCCCAGTTCAATCACACCGTGAATCACGGCCGTGTTATAAATATTGGTCCAGAAGGCGAGCCTCGGTCCACGGTCTTTGACAGAGCGAAGATCGAAGGACCGTAATCCCCTTGTCAGATCCTTATAACGTTCAAACTCCTCAGAGCCACGAATAGACTTGTAACGGACCGCCCCCCTTTCAGCATCGATGAACTTTGCCTTCAGGTCCGCCATCGCAAGGGTTAACGCAATATCGATGGACTGTTCTGTCGGGATGTGAAACGGAGTTCCCGCATTGAGGACAATTGGAGATCGAAACCACATACGCTTCGACTCTATTTTTTCTCCACTGGATAATTATTTTTAGACCATTCCACCCAGCCACCCTTTAGGGCATAGACTTTGGGATATCCCATTTTGATCAGTTGTTGTGCCACCCGGGCACTCGTTCCTTCATTGGGTCAGGCGCAGTAGAGAACGATGATCTTCTCCTTGGAGTACTTCTTAGACCAGGATTTGATTTGCCCGGGTTCTTCTCGAATGGCCCCTTGAATTTTCAAATCGCTATCCTTCCAATCGCTCCCGGAACGGACATCCAATAGAATCAAATCGGGATTCCCAAATAAGGCTTTGAGTTCATCCTTGGTCATTCTCGCAGCATCGGCTGACAGTACCCGCGAAACAAACATTCCCATTCCCAAAAAGATGACGAGGCATCCTAAAAGTAGCTTCTTTTTCATGGTAAGTCTCCCTGCATGTTTGATTTGGGTTTCCTCAGATTGGATTGGTAACACTTATTTTAACTTACCAGAGGGATATTCCAAAATCAACCTTTCGACTATCCCCGGTCTAATCCTTCGACTGCGCTCAGGACAAGCACCCGGGGTTTGCTCAGGGTTGATACTGAGCGGCGTCTTTGACCCTGTCCTAAAGGTCGAGGTTTGGTGCCGTCGAAGTATCAATAAAAAGGAAAGGGAATCCATGCCGGTGCCCATGTCCAGAAAAGGGCAGTAATCCCTCAGTTACACACACGAACTTTTCAGAATTTGGCAGGGATGCCGGAGAAAATCTTATACCTGCCTGCCGGCAGGCAGGGCGGAATCCTCTGCTCGCTGATCGTCGGATCGCGATCTAAACCCATTTAACCAGCCACGAAATGGTAGCAGCTGTTGCCCTTAGCAAAAAATAATATCGTCCGCTTGATAAGATTTTCGGAGGTATTCCTGTCGAATTCTCTACCCCAGAACCCATAACTGAGGGGGTTCAAAGAGCAATAGAATTCGCTTGTTTAGGAAGGGGAATTTTGGTATCTATGTATTACTAGGCTAAGCGCTTAGCGCTATGCGCACAGCGTATAGACTCAATTTATCATATCTCCTAAAGCACCGAAACCATTCTTAATTGCTGGAGATGTAGATAGAAAAAGGGAGGTGGTTCTTCATGATTACCGTTCCAGCCCATAAGGTGAGGCAATTCGGAGTCGATTTTTATCAAACCTCTTTTACCTCCGGGGATATTCAGAAATTGGTTCAATTTGAAGTTTTAAGTTATTCAGGCGCGGAGGAGGAGACGAAAAAGAGGAAACCGACCAAAACCTCTGCCATCAACTGGGAGGTGCTGGAGAAGCGGATCGGGCAGAGCGAGGCGGCCTTCCAGAGGCCGATGATTCGAAAGAAGATCCGAGAATTGGTCCAGTACTATCTGGATTGTAAAGAGTCCCAGAATCTACCTGCCATACCAGGGGCCGTGATCATGATCACGGAAAAGAAGCTTAGCTTCTCCCCGATAGGGAAGAATCCCAACCTAGGGATGCTTCAGATTCCCGAAGAGCCGGGAATCCTTCGATGTCTCGATGGTCAACATCGCCTCCTCGCCCTCAGTGCTCAGATGGAAACAGATTTGGAGATCGACGTCCCAGCCGTTCTCTTCGATACGTTGGATGCTCGGCAGACAGTTGAGCTTTTTGTGACCATCAATGCCAAGCATACGCGGCTCAACCCCTCCCACCTCATCTCGTTAGCCGGTCGAAGGCTTTACGCTGATTCGTATCAGGCCTTAGCCCATGATATCATCCGTACTCTCAACGAAGAGGAAAGCTCTCCTCTGCACAGAGAGATTAAAATATTGGGTGTGGGAAAGGGCCGAGTCTCCCAGGCTTCCTTGGCAGAAGAGATGGTGGATCTTTTTGGCAATATCGAGAAGCTGGGAGGAGCGAATCGGTTCAAGGAATTCGAGCAGAATGGAAAGCGATTCTTTTTGAACTATTTTAAGGCCATTCTGGCAATTTTCCCAAAGGCCTGGGCCGGGCGGAAATACAGCATCAAGACCGGAGCCGCCCTCCGTGCCTTCATACGGGTGAGCCCCGATGTGATGGCTCGATCAAAAGAGTTAAAGAAAGATTCTTTCGACTACTTCGGCATCCGGGAAGCGATCAAACCCTGGGGCGATCGGATCGGAGAAACACGGTTTGAGACGGACGGAGAGTGGAAGCAGAAATTGGCAGGAGGAACGCGAGGGACGGTTGACCTCCTCGCCCGGGAACTCCGTGATGGAATCAAGTAAACCCCGTTAGAAGACCTTTGGCCTTCTAACGGGAAGGCTCACGCGGGGCATTAAACCCTGTGCTCGCTCCCATGGCAAAATTACCTTCATCCCCGCTGCAAGCAGCGGGGCTTTCTAACGGGGTAAACCTCTCGACTGCTAGCTTGCCTTCAGCCGTGAGCTCAGCCGAACGGCTTCGGCCGACCGAACGGATCAACGAAATAGGGTGAAGGGACTGCTCTAGCCAATTTATGTTCCAGCAGTGGATCAACAAATTTAGATACAGGGGAGAAGAAGAGTGAAACGATATCTTATCGTCGGGAATGGTGCGGCAGGGGCAAGGGCAGCCATTAAGATCAGGGAGACCGATCCAAAAGGGGAGATACACATCTTTACGGAAGAGGCTTATCCTTTTTATTATCGTGTTCGATTCCCAGAGTACGTGGCAGGGGAGGTGAGCCTTAAAGACATCACCATCCATACGAAGGAGTACTACGAGAGCAAGGAGATCTCCATCCATTTGGAGGAGCCGATCGGAGAGATCCGGTCCGACAAGAGAGAGGTTCTCAGCAAGAAGAGGAAGACCTATCCGTATGACATGCTTCTCGTGGCTACGGGGGGCAGTGCCTTTGTACCCCCCATTAAAGGGGTGGAGAAAAAGGGCGTCTTCACTCTGCGGACCATGAAAGATGCCCTCGAGATGAAGGAGTTTTCGGCCAAGGTGAAGCAGGCCATCCTGATTGGAGGGGGGCTCGTCGGATTGGAGACGGGGGGGGCTTTGTTGAAGCGAGAGGTAAAGGTCGCCGTTATTGAACATAATCCGCGAATCCTTCCTAGGCAGATGGATGAAGCGGGAGCTCAGATATTACAAAAAAAGATGGAGGAGATGGGTTTTTCCTTCTTCCTCAATGGCCAATCAGATGAAATTCTGGGAAAAGAGAAAGTAGAGGGATTACGGCTTAAAGATGGTAGGGTTGTTGAAGGTCAGATGGTGATCATCTCGGCCGGAGTTAGGCCTAACATCCAGCTGGCCAAGGAAATGGGTTTAGAGATGAAGAATGGAATTCTCGTTGACGACCAATTAAAGACAAAGACCGAAGGGATCTTTGCTGCTGGAGATGTGGCAGAGCATCGAGGTCGCGTTTACGGGATCTGGCCAGCAGCCCAACGGCAGGGAGAGGTTGCCGGGATCAATATGGCTGGGGGAAAGGCCATCTACGAAGGAACGGTCGTTTCAAATACCTTGAAGGTAGTGGGGATTGACCTCACGGCTGCCGGTGAGATCGATGCCGAAAAGAAGCTGGATTGTGTCGTAAGGAGTGACCTCGAGAAATGTACTTATTGTAAGATCACTTTCAAAGAAGATAAGGTCGTGGGCTGTATCCTTCTCGGGGAGACAAAGGGGAGGGCAGAGATTCTCAATGCCATTGAAAAGAAGGTCGATGTGAAGGAGTTAAAGGATTCCCTTTTAAAAGAAGGATTCGATTTAAAAAAGCCGAAGGAATCGTAGAACCTAAAGGGTTGACCCATTCGGCGGCGCTCAGGGTCAACCCTGAGCCTTCGACCCGAGCGTTCGACTGAGCTCACGCCGAAGTCTCAGGCCGAGGGCAAGCCCAGGCCTTCAGGCCGGGGAGTCGAAGTGTTGATTTGGGAGGAGGGAGCCCCATGGCGGACGAAGAAAAAAGACTGACCGAAGAAGAATTTGTTACCCAGGCGATCAAGAAATTGAGAAAGGACCCCTTTCGGGGGATCCACAGCGTCTACAGCGGGTTCAACGAAGCCTTTCGAAAGTATTTCGGAACTAATCCCGTGGAGGCGACCTCCAGACTCGCCAAGGAGGGCAAGATTGAGACGAGGGCTTTTAAAGGAGGGGTGATGCTCTTTCTTCCTGGAGATGCTCCTCAAAGGCCTTCTGCAGAAGAGATCATCCGGTTGATCGGCGGGGGTCAAGCCTCCTCTCTTTCTGAAGAGGAGTTCATCATCGAAGGGATAAAGAAATTGAGGAAAGAACCTTACCGGGGTATCCACAGTGTCTTCAGCGGGTTAAATGATGCCTTCCGGAAACATTTCAACAAAGACCCGATTGAATTTACCAGCAAAATGGCCTCAGAGGGAAAGATAGAGGTCATTCCCTTAAGGAGCGGAAAAGGAGTCATGCTCTACCTTCCTGGAGATGGGCCGAGGGGACGAAAGACCGACGAGGCCCTGAAGAAGATCTTGGAATAAAGAACATTAACTTTACCATCTGTCATTCTGAACTTGTTTCAGAAACTCATTGAAAAATAAACATTGGGAGGGAAAGCTTTAGCCTCCCTTTTCGGCAGAATCCAAGGCTGTAGGGCGTGATCCCCGAGCACGCCTTAAATAGTTTAACAAGAGCTCACCATGATGGTGCGTTCGGGGAACGCACCCTACATATCTGATCAGGATAAAAAAGATATGAAACTAGGATCCGTTCTATACCTTTCACGTAAAGATGTAGAAACGATTGCCCTTCCCATGCGTGAAATCATCGATGCATTGGAAGCGATGTTTAAAGAGAAGGGTGCCGGCCGTACAGAGATGCCACCCAAACCAGGCATCCATACCCGTCCTGACGCCTTTATCCACGCTATGCCTGCCTATATCCCCAACCTCCAATCAGCAGGCATGAAATGGGTGTCGGGTTACCCGGACAATCAAAGAAAAGGTCTTCCCTATATCACTGGGCTCCTCTTGCTGAACGACCCAGAAACAGGCATACCCATCACCATCATGGACTGCACCTGGATTACGGCCAAGCGAACAGGTGCAGCCACGGCCGTGGCAGCCAAGTACCTCGCCCGTCCTGATAGTACCACGGTCGGGATTGTGGCTTGCGGAGTGCAAGGCCGCAGCAATCTTGAAGCCCTAACCTGTCTCTTCAAGATTAAGAAAGTGAAGGCGTACGATCTCTACCCTGAAATAGCCGAGCAGTATGCAACGGAAATGAGCAAAGCCCTGAACCTGGATATTGAGCCGGTGAAAAGACTGACTGAAGCAGTGCAAGGCCTAGACCTTGTGGTGACCAGCGGTCCCATTCTTAAACATCCGAAACCCCTCATCGAACCGGGGTGGCTTGCAGATGGAGCCTTTGCCTCTCCTGTAGATTTTGACTCCTACTGGAAGGGGGGAGCAATCCGTCAAATCAATAAACTTGCTACCGATGACCTCATGCAGATGCGTTACTACAGGCAGGAAGGCTACTTCAAAGAGACACCAGAGCCTTATGCCGACCTTGGAGAGATTGTGGCGGGTCTTAAGCCCGGCCGTGAATCTTCTAAAGAGCGGGCCATGAGCATCAACCTGGGCCTTGCCCTGGATGACATGGCCACAGCGATCCGGATTTATCAACTGGCGAAAGCAAAGGGGATGGGTGTGGACCTGCCTCTTTAAGAATTGCCCTATTTCATTCGGGCAGGACTAATTCTTTCAACGCAGCTACATACGTTTGGTAGGTTCTTAAATCGAAGAGGACGAACCGGGTGAGTTTAATGTCTTGATGTCTCTCCAAATAGTTCGCAACCGTATTTAATGCAATCCGGGAGGCTTCTTCCACCGGGTATCCATAAACCCCGGTGCTGATAGAAGGAAAGGCAATCGAGGAAATGTTCTGTCGTGAGCACAACTCCAAACTCTCTCGATAGGCAGCACCAAGAAGCGCCGCATCTTTGGGAGACCCGGAATACCTTGGACCAACGGCATGGATCACATATTTCGCTTTGAGATTCCCACCCCCCGTAATCACAGCCGATCCTGTCGGACAATCCTTATATTTAGCTTTTAGCTCAGCCATCAGGGAGGGGCCACCTGCGCGGTGAATCGCGCCATCGACTCCCCCTCCTCCTGCCAAAGCCGAATTGGCAGCGTTCCCAATAGCCTCCGTATCCTGAAAGGTAATGTCGCCCTGGACCACTTCTAACGTTGACTTGCCGATATTGATTTTAGCTGTCATCAAAGCTATTGATATCAAAAATGATTGACTTCGTCAAGAGATGGAATTACTGTTGTCGACAATGAAAACTTTCCATTACGGCTGGGTCATTGTGGGAGTGGGCGTCCTTGTCAAAATGGCGGGATTGGGGTTTGGTCGTTTTGCCTATCCGATGCTTCTCCCCAGTATGAGAGAGTCCCTTGATTTCAATTATATTCAGATGGGACTCCTCAGCGGAGGAATTCTGCTGGGCTACCTTCTTTTTTCTCTGATTGGGGGGGTGTTGGCAACGCGGTTCGGGCCGAAAAGGATTGTGATCGGCTCTCTTTTGTGTGGGGCACTCTCCATGTTCTTCATCGGCCGATTGTTAGGGTTCTTTCCTCTTCTTTTCTTCACCTTTACCATGGGAGCAGGGGGTGGAGGGGTTCACATTTCCATGACGACTCTTCCCATGGCATGGTTTGAAGAGCGAAGGCTAGGAAGGGCCGTTGGGGTCCTTACCGGAGGAACAGGTCTTGGTATTATCGTCACGGGCCTTTTGCTTCCTTATCTTTTGTCCCGTCTGGGTCAGGAGGCATGGAGACAATGTTGGTTCCTTCTCGCCTTGACCACTCTTACGGTAGCCATTGGGGGATGGATATTCTTGAAAGAAAAGCCTGGGGAGATCTCCATCCTTTCTTCAACCCCTGATGAAGAAAGGAAAGCCATGGCTCCCGGGAGGAGGGGAGATGAATTCACTCTTAAAGCCATCTTTATCATCTATTTCATCTTTGGATTTGCCTATAACATCTATACGACCTATTTTGTGGCCTATATGATCGAGGAGATTCATATTCCCGAAAAAACCGCTGGGAGCCTCTGGGCCATTTTTGGATGGATGTGCATGGTGAGTGGATTGGTCTGGGGATTTCTTTCAGACCGACTGGGAAGGAGAAGAGCCCTTCTCTGGAATAACGGAGTCATTTCATTAGCCCTGATTCTCCCTCTCTGTTTCCATCAGGTTTTTCTTCTGGGGGTTTCTACCTTTCTATTCGGGTTCACTTTTTTAGGCACCGTTGCCATTATTGCCGCGTCCATTGGAGATCAGGTGGGTGAAAAAAGGGCCTCGGTCTACGGTCTGGTCACCCTGATTCATGGCATCGGGCAATTCTTGGGAACAACGTTGGGAGGGACTCTAAGAGATCTAACGGGTTCTTTTCTGTTAACTCTTCTTTCTTCGTTGGTTGGGTTTCTCCTCTGCTTTACTTTAACCGCTTTCAGTAAGAGAACGAAGTAAGAAAGGCTCTTCATGTTCAGAAACAAGTTGCCAAAGTCGTATCAAGATGTTAATCTATTTTGGGGTATAAAATGATTGCTTTCGATCTTTTCTGTTCGAACGGACATAAATTTGAATGCTGGTTTAAGGACAGCGCTTCCTGTGAGGAAAAAATAGCCTCCTGCATGGTGAGCTGCCCCGTCTGCAGCGACCATCAGATTGAAAGGGCTTTTTCTCCTTTTATGATAAAGAGGGATGGTGGGAAGAAGGAGGAAGAATTCGATTCTCAGCGCGCTCAACAGGCCCTTCAGGTGATTACTGACTATATTGACAAGCATTTTGAGGATGTGGGGGCTGACTTCTACAAGGAGGCTCTCAAAATACATTCGGGTGAGGCAGAAAAGAGAAATATAAAGGGAACGGCCACTACCGAAGAGGAAGTCATTCTGAAGGAGGAAGGCGTTGCCTTTTTCAAGGTCCCTATCATTAAGAAGATGCTGAATTGAAGAGATTTCTGGATAAGTCGAGAAATCTCTGATTACACTGATTAGGGACCGATTACACCGACAGGGAATTCATTGAAACAAAAAAATCCGTGTAATCCTATTTTGAAATCTGTGTAATCAAGAGAGCGAAAAGTAGTTTTTCAGAGCTCTGTTGAAGGTTTCTCGTCACCTCCTCGATCCGAGGCGGAGCGGTATTGCTCGCTGAGATCCCTTCACCGAGGAAAAGAGGAAGGCTAAGGTTTAAGATTTATTTCTTGGAATCTGTCATCCCTGAAAAGGGAGATGCTGATTGAACTCTCCGCCTTGAGTGCATCGAAGGTCTCTTCAAATTCTTGAACACTCCCGACCTCTTTCAAATGAACCTTCGTAATAATATCTCCAGCTTTAATCCCCGAAGCCTCAGAAGCGCTGCCCGAAACGACTTCTGAAACAAGAACTCCTTTTTCGCCCTTGAAGTTGAAGTGGGAAGCGAGCGAAGGAGTGAGTTCCTGGACTCGGATGCCATGGCGTTCTCCAAGGGCCTCCTTCTTGGTAAGAAGGACGCCCTGATCATCGACGATTTTTGCCGCGACATAAACCGGAGCCTTCGATTTTAGAGCCATGATGATGGCATCGCTGGGTCGGGCATCGAGTTCGATCAGTTCTTTATTGACGATGAGAAAAAGCTTTGCATAGTAAGTGTGATCCTTCAGGTCGACGATCTTCACCTCCTTTACCTTCGCACGCACCTGCTCCAAGACAGAGTGGAGAAGGTCATGGGTCATGGGTCTGGAGGTCGTGACGCTCTTCAACTCCCTTTCGATCGCGTTGGCTTCAAGAAGGCCTATCCAGATGGGGAGAGCCTTCCTCCCCTCCTTATCTGCAAGGATGACGACCGGGTTCTGTCCCAGAACATCCATCCTCACCCCCTTCACCTCCATTTCAACAAAAGGAGGTGGGGTTTCTTTGCTGACGGCGAAAAGCACCAAAGCAATGAGCAGAAGAACCGCCAAACCAGCCTTTATATATGTTTTCATCTATGGTTCCCCTTCTTCCCCCTTTCTTGAATCGCCCTCTTTCTTAAAATGGCCATCAGACCGATGATGATCTTCTGACCATCCCGCTTGGTCATGGGGTCGAGTTTTTTGATGATCCGCTGGCAGAAGGCATGGTAGTGGCCTTGATCCCAGCCCAGCCTCTCTAAGAGGTAGTGGACGAAGTCTTGTTGACTCGTTGTGATTCCTTCAAAACCCTGCGGACTGCCCGAAGGGATGAGCCGGCCTTTGGGTACGGGATGTTGAGGAGAGGGGAGGAGGCCCTTAAATCCCATCTCCTCGAACCGTCTCATCACTTTCTCAAAACCCTCGACAGTGAGTTGAGTTGAACTTTCCACCCCTGCCACTCCCTTTAGGATCTGGCGATAAGATTCATCCTCAAGATGAAGGTCTTCTTTAGCAATATGGACAAGAGCCTTCTTCTTACGACCGATAGCCATCTGAATTCCTACAAAAATTATAAATCAAATCGTTTTAAAAAGGAAAGGAATTAAGAGGCCCCCCAATTGACAGACGATTCATTTTTCAATAACATGCTTTCATTCATGTCTCATCATGGGTATTCGATTTGTATCATTCCTATTCATCCTTCTGCTTTTTCTTCTTTTCCTACTGGTGCAGGATGAGAGATATTCTGCCATGATGGATCGTATTTCGATAGAGAATCTCAAAGACCATGTACGGAATATCCATTTTGATCGAAATCCCTACGATCGACATCCCGAATTAGAGCAGGTGGCCCAATACATTCAGAGGGAGCTTTCAAGGATTGGGCTGGAGGTCGAAGAAGATTCATTCCAGTGGGAGGGGAAAACCCATAAGAATATTCTGGCGGTGAAGAGAGGGAAAACCTCGCCGGATCGGGTGGTGATTCTTGGAGCCCATTATGACACCGTTCCAGGATCTCCAGGGGCGGACGACAATGCGAGTGCTATCGCCGTCCTTCTTGAGGTGGCGAGAAATATTCAGAAGATTTCCTTGGGATCGACTTTGAAACTGATCGCGTTTGGTCTCGAGGAATATGGATATGTGGGTAGCCTTCATTATGCGGAGAGGGCGAGAAGAGGGGGGGAAAAGATACACGGGATGATCTCCCTGGAAATGGTCGGTTTCACCGGGCCGAGGCAGGATTATCCCCCCTATATGGATCCTAAGTATTATCCCGCCGTGGGAGATTTCATCGGGATTGTTGGGAATGAGAATTCGAAGGCATTATTAGAAGTCGTCCGCCGGACTTTTAAAGCCCGGATCCCCCAGCTTCCATCTGAATTTCTTCTTGTCCCTGGAAATGGGGCAGGCATGGAGGAAGTGAGGTCGAGCGACCACAGTCCATTCTGGGATCGGGGCTTCCCAGCGCTGCTGGTTACGGATACGGCTTTTTTGAGAAACCCGAATTACCATCTTCCTTCTGATACGATGGAGACCCTTGATTTCGAGTTTATGAGAAAAGTGGCCGTGGGAATTTATTATTCGGTAGTAGAACTAACAAAATAAATAATCCCCCTCTTTCCCCCTTTAGTAAAGGGGGAGGAAGGGGGATTTGACGAGGCGTGCCATGAAGATCGGAGTTCTTTCAGATACCCATTTGAGGGAACCCCATTCCGAGTTTAAGAAATGGATCGAGTCCCATTTTAAGGATGTGGAAAAGATATTCCACACCGGTGATTTTGTCGATCTGAGCGTGGCCGAGTATCTCTCAAGTCAGAAGGAACTGATCGCAGTCTTCGGGAATATGGATCCCCCGGAAATCCGAAAGGCTTTCCCACGGAAGAGGGTTATTGAAATCGGTACATTCAAAATTGGTTTGGTCCATGGAGGAGGGTCTCCCTTTGGAATGGAGTCAAGAGTAAGAGATGAGTTTGACGACGTTGATGCGATCGTTTATGGTCATACCCATACGCCAGCCCATCATCAGGTGAAAAACATTTACTTCTTCAACCCAGGCTCCCCAACCCGTTCTTTTATCCAGGGACCAACTCTCGGTATCTTACATATTGGTGAGAGTATCGAAGGCGACATAATTCAGATTTGAGAATCAATGCCAAGTGACAAATTTCAAATGTGAAGCTTCCCGCCCATAGGCCATTGTTCTACTTATTTAGCTTTTCTAACGCATTGATAAGATCTTCTAGAGAGGGTCTCTTGTTAATGTCATTGACGTTGATGTAACGAACGATCCCCTTTTTATCAATCACAAACAAAGCTCTTTCAGAAACGCCGTTCGATCTTAACACCCCATATTTTTGGGCAACGGCTCCATGCGGCCAGAAGTCGGAGAGTACGGGAAACCACAATTTACCCATTTGATTGGTCCATGCATAGAGGGTAGGGATGTTGTCCACCGTAATGCCTAGCAGGATGGCATTATTCTCGTCGAAGATGTCCTTTACGATATTGTACCCTGGCCACTGATCTGAACAGACCGGTGTCCACGCTGCAGGTACAAAGGAGAGAACCACATTCTTCTTCCCCCGGTACTGGTTCAGGGAAACTTTTTCTTCAGAGATGGACGGGAGGGTAAAATCGGGAGCGCGGTCTCCTGCCTTCACCTTCAGGATACTGTCGACCGGTTTGAGCGTCCCGACGTTATAAATATTCTGCTTGAAGGCGTCTGAGATGGCGTAGACCATGGGGATAAAGGCACAGAGAGAGAGGGCCCCGATAACCCATGTGAGATGAAAGGCTCTTCTCTTTTTCATGGCATCCTCCTCCTATTGAAGGCCTGAAGATTTGAGGACTAATTCCAGGAATGGTTTTGCCCCTGGGTATTCCCCCAACTGAGAGTGAACAATCAGATGGCTCCCGTCCTCGTTGATTTTAACAACGATGAAGTATGGGGTTCTTACCTCTCCACAGGCCTTGTGAATCGTGAAATCCTGATCCGGGAAGAGGGGGAAGGGAACCGCGTAAGTTTTTTTGTAGACGCCCACTTCGAAGGGCGTATTTCCAGCCCCGATACCTAGTAGTTTTATTTTCCCCTTGAGGTCGGGATCATTTTCAATAAGAGTGTAGAGTTCGTTGATTCCGGGTGCATCCTTCTGACAGTAGGGGCAGTACATGCTAAAAATCTCAATGATCACCGCCTTGGCCTTGATCTGGGGTATTTTGAAAGATCCTACTCCAGTAAGCCCCAGATAGCTCTTCTCAGCAGGGCTCTTTGGAATAGGAAGGTTAATGACAGGAAGCGATTCCCCCTTCTGTGGAGGCTTGTCAGCCGCGTGGATGGATGAACTGACCGTTAAGAAAAGAACGGCCATCAAAGCGAATGGCATTAACTTTCTCTTCATCTTTTTCCCCCGTTTATTGCAGTTTTTTTAGTGCGTTGAATACCGCCTCGTAGTCTGGTTCCCTTGAGACCTCTTTCACGAGCTGAACATACTGGATCACTCCCTTTCGGTCTATGAGGAAGACCGCTCTTGCAAGCAATCTGAGCTCCTTGATCAGAACCCCAAAGGAGTTTCCAAAAGAAGCCTCGCGGTGATCCGATAGAGTTTGGACCTGATTCACTCCAGCTGCGGCGCACCAGCGCTTCTGCGCAAAGGGCAGATCCATACTGATGGTCAGGATGGCGATGTCCTTTCCTAACCGTCCAGCCTCCTCGTTGAACTTCCTTGTCTCCATGTCACAGACTGGAGTATCAAGAGAAGGGACAGATGAGAGCACACATATTTTCCCACGAAAGGAAGAAAGTTTGACCGGTGAGAGGTTGTTGTCCAGGACGACGAAGTCGGGCGCTGATTCTCCAACTTTCACCTCATTTCCAATCAAGGTCAATGGATTCCCCATGAACGTTACTAGCCCTTTTCGTTCACTCATAAAACCCCCTTTCTTCTTTATGCATTCCTCATCTGACTGTCCTCTCATTATTCGATCTTTTTGAACATCTCCCCTTTGGTTCCACAAACAGGGCAGACTCCCGGAGCTGCCTTCTCCGCCGTGAATCCGCATACGGGGCAGACATAGTAGGGATAGTTTTCCTTAGACTTTCCCAAACCATCAAGAAGCTTCTGATAGAGCTGGGCGTGAATTTTCTCAACTTCATTCGCAAAGTTAAAGCTTCTTTCTGCTGCCTTGTTTGCCTCAGCTTTGGCCGCGTCGATCATTTCCGGATACATCTTCTTGAACTCATGGGTTTCACCCGCAATGGCCTCTTGGAGGTTTTCTTTGGTGCTCTTGATGCCCCCAAGGGTTCTTAAATGATTATGGGCGTGAACGGTTTCTGCCTCTGCCGCAGCTCGAAAGAGTCGGGCCGCCTGAGGATGGCCCTCCTGATCGGCCTTAGCTGCGAAAGCCAAATACTTCCTGTTCGCCTGTGATTCTCCTGCAAAGGCCTCTTTTAAAAATTGTTCTGACTTTGCCATCGTCCTTTTCCTCCCTTAATTTTTATTATTGGAATTGAATGACTTAATGTTTCTTATTCTTGCATTTTGGACACCGACCGTAAAATTCAATATGGTTGCCTACGATTTCGAATCCTTCCTGTTCCATTTCTGGCAAGTTGACCCTTAACCGGATGTGAATATCGATGATCTTTCGGCAGTCCATACAGATGAGGTGATGGTGGGGGGTGGGTTGAGGATCAAAACGCATTCTAAGAGGATCCATGGTAAGTTCTTTTACAAGTCCTCGCTGCTTTAGGGTCATCAACGTATTATACACCGTCGCTAACGACATGGTCGGAAATTTTTTTGAGACTGCTCTATAGATATCTTCTGCCGAAGGGTGCTCTTTATTTCCATCGAGGTATTCCAGAATGGCAAGCCTTTGAGGCGTTAATTTCAATCCGGAGTCTCGATATTTTTCCATTCAGCCTCCTGATGAATGAAATAATTATCACATTAGAACTATTCTTGTCAAGTAAATATTTTAATCTGAAACTTGCTTCTTCAGGACGGCAATCGTGGCGCCCCAGGAACCTGCTTCGAGAGGGGCGTCCCGGAATGATTCGACAAGAGGGCTTTTGGTTAAGAAGGAATGGACGATATTTCGTTGAACCCCTTTTCCCTTCCCGTGGATGATTCGGACTTCAGTAAAACCTTTCTTCTGGCATTCCGTAAGATAATCTTCTAAGAGATAGGGGATCTCCTTGGGTGAGAAGGTATGAAGATCGATCCAGTCCTCGATGGGAATCTGTATAACCATAAAAATCATTTAGTCTCGTAGTCTTATAGTTTCCGACTATCCGACTAATAGACCAATCGACTATTAGACTGTCGGCTCCGAACTCATAGCTTTCGCTCTCAACCTACCACCTATAACCTATAATCTCTTTTGTAGCATTCTAAAGATCTTATGAAACATCGGTCTGGTCAGTCTTCCAGTCTGGGTATTTTGTTGGCTTGGATGGTAGGTCGTAATTAAAGTCCGTAGGGAACGCAGATCTGCGTTCCCTACGGAGTTCGGAGTTCGAAGCGAAAAGGTCTTTCCATGTCCAAATTTTAGTGAAGGAATTTCGACTCCTCGTAACCTCAGGGATTTCAAAGTCTGTGTGAAAGCGATCTGGCCCAAGGGAACTAAGTCCCTCACATTTTTCAAAAGATCGAGTTCCTTTAAAAAATAAGGTCTGCAGTTCTCTATTTCTTCCGGTAAGGGTTTGTTGTCCGGTGGGGCGCAACGAATCGTCGCCGTAATATAACAATCATGCAAAGCAAAATCGTCATCCCTCCGAGCGGAATTTGGCTGATTGGCAAAGCCAAATTGATGAAGAGCACCAAACAGCCATTCTCCACTCCGGTCTCCTGTAAACATCCGTCCTGTCCTATTTCCGCCATTGGCTGCCGGAGCAAGCCCGATAATGAGAACTCGGGCATTTGGATCGCCAAAACTCGGAAGGGGTTTCCCCCAGTAATCCCAATCGCGAAATCTCTTGGGTTTATTTTTTGACACTTCTTTAAGGTAAGCGACAAGTCTGGGGCATTTGCGGCATTGGATTACAACTTTTTGCAAGTTTTCCAGTTCCCTTTTTAAGTTCATTCTTTAAACCTCGTATCACATCGAACCTAATATTTTCAAGAAGAATTTAGGGTTAACACCATTTTCATCTTTTGACAGAACCTCTTTTTCTTGTTAAAAATAATAATAAATTCGCAGCAATGGGTAGACAGCCTATTTAGTATTCGAAAAGGGGGTGAATAATGCCAACCTACTCTCACTCGCAGCTATCCACCTATGAGACATGCCCCCACCAGTATAAACTTGCATATATTGATAAAATCAAAATCGAAACAGAGGGGATTGAAGCCTTCATGGGTTCAAGGGTTCACGAAGCGCTGGAAAAGCTCTACCGCGATCTGAAAGTGACCAAACTGAATACGCTGGAGGAGATTCTCGACTACTACCGTCGGGACTGGGAGAAGAACTGGAATGAAGAAATGATTCAGATCATCCGCAAGGATTACACTGCCGAAGATTACCGCCGTCTGGGGGAGAAATGCATCACGGAATATTACAAACGCTATTATCCATTTGATCAGGGTAAGACATTAGGTCTTGAAGAGAATATTTACTTCCCCCTGGACGAAGAAAAGGGCTACTGGATCCGGGGTTTTATCGATCGCTTGGCCCTTTCAGATCATTCTGTCCTTGAAATCCATGACTACAAAACTTCCAGTCGGCTTCCCACCCAGGAAGATGTGGATTCCGATCGTCAACTTGCCTTCTATCACATGGGAGTGGAAGGAAAATGGAAGGATATCCTGGAAATCAGATTGGTATGGCACTACCTCGCCTTCGATACCGAAATTACTTCTTCAAGGAATCCTGAAGAACTCCAGCAGCTCCGCCGGGAGACCATGGACCTCATTCAGGAGATTGAGTCGGACAGGCAATTTCTTCCCAAAGAAGGGCCTCTTTGCAATTGGTGCGATTATCAGGGGTTCTGTCCGAAACGGAAACATCTGGTCATGGTTGAAGCCCTTCCGTTGAATGAATATATGAATGAAGAAGGGGTCACTTTAGTCAACCGATATGTGGCGATGAAGGAGAGAAAAAGACTCTTGAATGAAGAGATCGATGCCGAATTGGCGAAGCTTGAAGAAGCCCTCTATGCCTACGCCCAGCGGGAAGAACTCGAGGCCGTCTATGGAAGTGATCATGTGGCAAAGATCAAGATCGAGACGAAACAGAAGTATCCTTTGAAGGGGGACCAGAGGCGGAGGGTGCTGGACGAGTTGATCAAAAAAGCAGGGAAGTGGATGGAGGTTTCCGATTTAAATCCCTGGATGCTCTCCAGAGTGATCGAGCGGGGAAAATGGGATTCTCTGTTAATGAAAAAGGTGAAGGAGTTCTCGAGTCTGGAAGAGAGCCGTTCGATCACTGTATCGAAGTTGAAGGAAAGAGAGTAAGAAATTGATTGCCCCTCACCCACCCCTCTCCCCTGAGAGAGTGTGTCGCAATGAGGGAAATGCCATGCTTGTCATTCTGAACGAAGTGAAGAATCTCATAGAATCAATAAGTTAGAAAACAGAGATTCTTCGGCTAACGCCTCAGAATGACATTACGACACAGTCTCTGAGGGGAGAGGATAAAGGTGAGGGGGATTTTGAATTTAGGGGGACCTATGCAGATCCGAGTAGAAAAAGGAAAGGCTGAAAAATTTCCCTGTGAACTTCTGATTCTCTTTTCTTTTGAATTTCCCGAGCCTCTGGAAGGTCCTATAAAAAATGTGGACCTGGAATGGAAGGGTTTTATCTCCAGTCTGATGAACCAGGGAGATTTCAAGGGGGAGTTATTTGAACGGAAGCTTTTCTACACCCAGGGGGCTTTTCCTGCGAAGAGAGTGTTGCTGACCGGTCTGGGGAAGAGAGGAGAATTCGATTTAGAAAAATGGCGGGGAGCTTCTTCGAAGGCTGGACAGTACCTCCGGGATGCAGGAATAAAACAGTTTGCCTTCCAAATCAAGAAGTTTGATCGGCTTGCAGAAGAAGAACTTGCCGAGGCCTTTGTCGCAGGGCTTCTCCTTGGAGTCTACCAATACAATGAGTATAAAACCCTGGAGAGGGAGAAGATCAAGGAGATCGAAGAGGGAATCATCCTTGGAGAGACAGCCGTCGAATTGAAATCGCTTAATAACGGAGTGGGGACAGGCAGAATTATTGCAGAAGCGGTTTGCGGGGCAAGGGACCTGGTCAATGGTCCCAGCAATAAAGTCACCCCGACTTTACTCTCCGAAAAGGCTCAGCAGATTGCAAAGGACCATGGCATGGAGCTTCAGGTTTTAGAAGTGAGTCAGGCAGAGGCCATGGGGATGGGAGCCTTTACTGCTGTGGCCAAGGGAAGCCAAGAACCTGGAAAGTTCATCATCCTCGAACATAATAAGAACAAAGGGTTCGACACCATCGCTTTGATAGGTAAGGGAATCACTTTCGACAGCGGCGGGATTTCGATTAAACCCTCGGAAGGAATGGAACGGATGAAGGATGATATGTCAGGGGCTGCAGCGGTGTTGGCCATGATGCAAGCTGCTTCCAGGCTTCAGATTCCCCTTCATCTGGTAGGGATCATCCCGGCGACAGAAAACCTTCCAAGCGGAAAGGCTTATAAGCCCGGAGATGTTTTAAAGACCCTATCAGGTCAGACGGTAGAGGTTATCAGCACTGATGCCGAAGGAAGGCTCATTCTTTCCGATGCCTTGACCTATAGTCTTCGATACCAGCCGAAGGCGATCATTGATCTTGCGACTCTGACCGGAGCGTGCGTGATCGCCCTTGGAGATTATGTGATTGGTCTTTTAGGTAATGATGCATCTCTTTTGAAACGGATCGAAGAGGCTTCAGAAAAAACAGGGGAGAAGGTCTGGAGACTCCCCCTCTGGGATGAATACTTTGAATATTTGAAGAGCGATGTGGCAGATTTTAGAAATGTGGGAACCCGGGCTGCAGGTGCGATCATTGGGGGCATTTTCTTGAGCAAATTCGTAGAGAAGATTCCGTGGGTCCATCTCGATATTGCGGGTCCGGCCTCTATTGAAAAAGAGAGACCCTATATTCCAAAGGGAGGCACTGGAGTAGGAGTGAGGTTGTTAATCCAGTTCCTAAGGGATTGGGGAAAGGGGACCAGGTGATTATATGTCATTGCGAGCTATTGTGTAGCGCCCTCATTTACTGAGGGCGAATTAGGCACGGGAGTTCGTCGGCAATAAATGCCGACGCTACTGAATATGACAAAAACTGAAAACCACTACCCTTTTTTAATGGCTTGTCATAGGCAACCCACCGAATACACACCCATCTGGCTGATGCGTCAGGCAGGGCGCTACATGAAGGAGTACCGTACCCTGCGAAAGAAATATTCTTTTCTGGAGATGTGTAAGAATCCTGAGATAGCCGCCCAGGTGACGCTCCAACCCATTGAGAAATTCAAACTCGATGCAGCCATTATCTTTTCAGATATCCTGATCCCCCTGGAACCCATGGGAGTGGAGTTTGAATTTGCAAAGGGGGAGGGTCCTGTTTTCCATCACCCGGTCAGGGGGATGAAAGATATTGAGAAGCTGAGAGTCATTGAGCCGGAAGAAGAAGTCCCTTTTCTGGTGAAAGCGATTCGAATGGTGCGGAAAGAGTTGGAAGGAAAAATTCCACTGATTGGGTTCTCTGGCGCTCCCTTCACCCTCGCCAGCTACATCATCGAAGGAGGCCATTCAAGAAATTATATTCTCACCAAAGGGTTGATGTATCAAAACCGGCCTTCATGGGATGCCTTAATGAATAAGATTTCAGATGTATTGATCCGCTGCCTTAACGCACAGATTCGCGCTGGTGTGCAAGCCGTTCAGCTCTTTGATTCCTGGGTAGGTTGTTTGAGTCCAACTGATTATGAGGAATATGTTCTTCCTTATTCGAAGAGGGTGATCGACGGTATCGATAAGAGTATTCCTCTCATTCACTTCGCCACTTCCAACTCGACTCTTCTGGAGTTGATGAAGCGGGCAGGCGGGGACGTGATTGGAGTGGATTGGCGGATGGATATTGGAGAGGCATGGGCACGGTTAGGGTATGAGGTGGCCATCCAGGGAAACCTCGATCCCGTTATTTTGGTTGGATCGGTGGATCTGATTAAGAAGGAGGTTAAGAGAATTCTTGATCGTGTTGGAGGTCGATCTGGTCACATCTTCAATCTCGGACATGGAATCCTTCCTAACACACCGGTCGAAAATGTAGCTGCGTTGGTTGAGTCGGTTCATGAGTATAGCGCAAAATCTTCCCATTAATAAAACTCCTCAAAAAATTCCCTCTCCCCCGTAGGCGAGGGAGAGGGAATTATATCTCGTTTGGAGTTGGAAGTCGGTTATGAAAGCTCTCCTCCTTTTGGCCTTTGGAGGGCCTCACTCCCTTGCCGAAGTTGAGCCCTTCTTAACGCGCCTTTTCAGAGGTCGAAAACCTTCTGCAGAGCAACTGGAAAGGGTTAAGGAGCGTTATCGGTTGATCGGAGGGGCTTCGCCCCTTCTTAAGATCACCCAGGGACAGGCCAAGGGATTAGAAAAGAGGTTGAGCGAGAAAGGTCATTCATTCAAATCCTATGTGGGAATGCGTTATGGCCATCCCATGATTGAAGAGACGATGAACGAGATTCTGCGGGATGGGATCATGGAGGTGGTTGCTATTCCCATGGCCCCGTTCCAATCCCGTGAGAGCACGGGGGCCTATATTGAAGAGGTGAAGCGGGTCCAGAAAAATATCGGAGAGGTGTTAAAGGTTTCTTTTGTAGTGGGGTGGCACATGCACCCCCTTTTCCTTGAAGCCATTCGGGAGAAGGTCCGTGAAGGGCTGACAGGATTCACTCCAGAGGAGAGAAAGAGAGTTCAGCTCCTCTTCACGGCTCACAGTCTTCCAAAATCAATCGTCGAGAAAGATCCCTATGTAAGGGAGATCGAAGCAAGCATTCAAGGAGTTGCCGACGGGCTTGAGCATCGAGTCTGGAGGATGGCTTTTCAGAGCAAAGGAGGCGGGCCAGAAGAGTGGGTCGGTCCGGATGTGGAGTCTGTCCTGACGAATCTATCTAAAGAGGGAGTCCAAAGGGTTCTCATCGTCCCGATTGGGTTTGTTTCAGACCATATTGAGATTCTTTACGATATCGATATCGTCTATCGGGAGAAAGCAAAATCCTTAGGAATAAAATTGAAGCGGACCACCTCTCTCAATTATTCTGAAAAATTCATCGAGGCCCTTTCAGTGATCGTGGAAGAGCATATCCTTAATATATCCCCTCTGCCCTGAAACCTGCCTGCGGTAGGCAGGGAAAAAGATTGGAGGGGCGGGGAATCCTTATGAAACGGATCATTATTGTCGGTGGCGGCGTTGCCGGGCTCGGCGCAGCTTATAAAATCACCCGTGCCGCTTCCGAGGGCCACGACGTCGAGTTCGTTCTGCTGGAAAAAGACCGTCGCCTCGGTGGAAAGATCCAGACCGAGGTCGTTATGGATCCTTCGGAGGAGAGCAGCTTCATCGTCGACGGTGGGCCGGATTGTTTCTTGACTGAAAAACCAGCTTGTCACCGTAT
This sequence comes from uncultured Syntrophaceae bacterium, assembly GCA_964390545.1. Classification (GTDB taxonomy): domain Bacteria; phylum Desulfobacterota; class BSN033; order BSN033; family UBA1163; genus CAYMJV01. Next base: position 62,221 of record CAYMJV010000001.1, on the reverse strand, counting down.
CGCGAAGCTAACGGGGATCTTCGATGACGAGTTGCCGACCGACGACTCCCGGAGACGGACGTGGATCCTGTCTCGAGGCAAACTTCATCAGATGCCGGATGGTGTCATGATGTTCGCGCCCACAAAGTTCGTGCCTTTTGCTACGACCGGCCTCTTCTCGTGGTCTGGGAAAATCAGGATGGCCATGGACCTCCTGATCCCGCCAAAGAAGGTCACACCCGGCGAGGTGAATGACGAGACACTCGAAAGCTTCGTGGTCCGGCGGATGGGTCGCGAATGCCTGGATCGCCTGGCCGAGCCTCTCGTGGGAGGCGTACATGCGTCCGATCCGAAACAGATGTCGCTTGCTGCAACCTTCCCGCGTCTCCTTGAGATGGAGCAAAATTATGGGTCTCTGTTGAAGGCCTTCATCGCAATCCGCCGTAAGGTGGAGGAGATGCGGCGTAAGTACCCGGCGAAGCCAGGCGAGAAGCCTCGTACCTTCTTCACCTCGTTTGTGAAAGGAATGCAGCAACTCACGGACAGCATGGCCGATGCCGCAGGTCGTGAGCGCATGCGCACGGGCGTATCTATCAGCTCACTCCAACGAACCTCCGGAGGTGGATGGCGTGCTTCGACCTCCGACGGTTCTGCCATCGAAGGCAACGCCGTGATCATTGCAACGGAGTCATGGGCTGCCGAACCGCTCATTCGTCGGCACGACCGGGCCATCGCAGACGCACTGACAAACATACCGGCCTCTTCCTCAGCGACAATCTCGATCGCCTTCAACGAGAACGAGGTCGGTTTCAATCTGAATGCCTTCGGAGTTCTATGCCCCCTTGTGGAGGGCCGTGCGCTCATGGCGGCTACTTATTCTTCTACCAAGTGGCCGGGTCGGGCACCGGCGGGAAAGGTGTTGCTGCGCGGTTTTGTCGGAGGTCCGCACAATCAGGAGATTTTGAAACGCTCGGACGAGGAACTCGTGCAGACGGTACTTGCCGAGTTCCGTGACATCCTGGGTCTCAACCCGTTTGCAAAGCCGCTCTTCTCGCGTGTGTTTCGGTGGCAGCTTGGCATGCCCCAGTATACACTTGGACACCTTGACCGTGTGACAATGATCGAGGATCACAGTGCCCAGATCCCCGGTCTTGCGCTCGCCGGTGGTAGCTACAGGGGTGTAGGCGTACCGAACTGCATCGAGAGCGGAGAGCGGGCCGTCTCGAAGATCCTCGGTGAGTGGGGCATCGACCTTGCCGAGGACCACGCTGAGGAGAAACGGTACTACTAAGGAGGTTAGAGGGTGGAAGATCCGTAGGGTGCGTTCCCCGAACGCACCGCTGATGGCATGATCGGGGATCATGCCCTACAGAATCGTCATGGAGCAAAATGCTTTTGTATTAGCAAGAACGTTAGAGGTCGGAGGCAGAAAGCAGAAGGCAGAATGCAGAATGCTATATGGGAGATAGGTTAAAAGTGAGTAGGTGAACAATGACAATCCGAAGATTTGTGCCGTTCTTTCTCATTTTAGCTCATATCATCTTTCTATTCACATCCCCATCTTATTCTGCTGAAAAGGTTCCGACAAAAATTATTGTCCGAGTGGTTGCAAAGGATTCCAAAGTTATTGGTTCAGGCGTAGGGGGTGCCTTTGTTCGAATTAGGAATCTCGAGACTGGAGAGATCCTTGCTCAGGGCAAACAGGAGGGAGGAACGGGCGATACCGAAAGAATCATGGTTCGGCCCCGGCAAAGAGGGGAGACGATATATGGGACTTCAGGCGCGGCCTCTTTCCAGGCCGAGATTCCCTTAGACCGACCCACTCAGATTGAGATTTATACCGAGGCTCCTCTTGCCTATCCCCAGTCGATTCAAAAAGGGTCAAAGACCCTCACCCTCATCCCTGGAAAGCATATCCTGGGTGAAGGGGTGATCATTGAACTGGATGGATTGATTGTTCATATTTTGAATCCTTCTCCTAAAGAGGTTCTAAAAAAGGGAGAGGAATTAACGATAAAGGCAGAAGTCCGAATGCTCTGAGGATGCCCGTTCACTCCCGGAGGTCTCTGGGATTCAAATAAGTTGGAGATATGGGGACAATGGATTCATGGAGATCAGATTTTAGGTAAATTCAAACTCACCTATGCAGGACAACCGACCTTATTTCAATGTAAGACTTTCCCTCCAGCAGGTTTCGAAGAAGTGAAGCTTCAGGTTCTGGCTGTTGATCAGGCGGGCAATTTCGGAGTGCATACCCTCGTCTATAAGATGCTCCCATGACTTGCTAGCACAATAAGGGGCCGCTCACATTTCTATAGGATATAGAAATATGAAAATCCCCTTATTGTGGGAATCTAATTGGTTTTGATCTTTTGTAGATCCAGATCGTCGAGGATAACGACCCCTTTGGCTTTCATCTCGTCGACGGCTTTTTGAGAAGTCTCAGGTGCCACTCCACGGCTCAAATTCTTAATCATGATGACCTTGTAACCTGCTGCAGCGGCATCCATTGCAGTAGCCCTCACACAGTAATCAGTGGCAATTCCATAGACGACCACTTTTTTGATTCCATCTTTTTTAAGAATACCGTCCATCTCGGTCTTTTTGCCACCATCATCCTGGAAACCAGAATAACTATCATACTGCGGATCCATTCCCTTTTTCACGACGGCCTTGAATAATTTGTTATCCAACAAAACCTCTGCTCCAGGAGTTTTCTGAACGCAGTGAGGGGGCCAGAGGACCTGATCCTTTCCGTGAAGCTTAATGACATCAAAGGCCTTTTTCCCTTTATGGTTGGCAAAGAAAGAAGCATGATTCGCGGGATGCCAGTCCTGGGTGGCATAAACCGGGAAACCCGCTGATTTCAACTTCTTCGTATTCTCTTCCACTGACTTGACAAAGGCCTCGTCCGTCCCCTCCACAGCCAAGGAGCCGTTTTTGAATCTTGTGAAGTCGCCCTGGACATCGACGACAATTACACCGATGTTTTCAGTCTCCTTCGCCATGGCCGTACGTCTCTTTAAATTAAAACCTCCTCTTTGCTTCAAACCCTTAACCTTACCCTCAACCTTAACCTTTCATTTCTCTTGCTACTTCCCTCGCTGTTTCAATGATCTTCTCAATATCCTTATCCGAGTGAGCAATCGACAGTCCGCCACCGCCGTGCATCACATGGACACCTTTGGTCAACATTCTGATGCGAAATTCAACTTCTCTTTTCTCTACATCGGTGAGTTGGTTGATTGAATGGGGAGAATTCAGTGCCACCTTTTTTTGTAAAGGGAAATGGGTCTGGAAGAGTGAACCGATTCCCGTGACAACAGCATCGACCCCTTCCCGAAGGAGACTCTCTTGAACCCCCTTTCGTACTTTCTCCCCTTGGGCTTCTAAAGCGGGATAAACCTCTTCCGCATGATCCTTTAAATATCCTAACATTGCCAATCCTGCTGCTGCCGTAAAAGGATGCGAAGAGAATGTACCGCCGCCGATCAGAATTCTTTCCCACTTGTTGCCTTTTAATTCGGGGGAGGTTTTTTCGAGGATCTCCCTTTTTCCAACCAGCGCGCCAACGGGAAATCCTCCACCCGTAATCTTTCCCAAGGTGGTTAAGTCTGGGAGAATGCCAAATCTTTCCTGGGCTCCACCCAGGGCGACTCGAAATCCCGTAATGACTTCATCAAAGATGAGAAGCGCGCCCAGTCTTTCTGTCTCGGAACGCAGCATTTTCAGATAGTCGTTCGTTGCGGGAACAAATCCCCCTTCGCCCATGGCAGGTTCAAGAATAATACCCGCCAGGTTCTTCTTGGTTTGTTGAATGACCTCGAGGGACTTTTGGATATCATTGAAATAGATCACTTTTGTATTCTGCTGAAGTTCGGGAAAAAGACCGAGGCTCTCTTCCTTATCATAGGGCATCTTAATCCCTAAGGAGAGGTCTGAACTGGCTCCATGCCATCCACCAGCCATCTTTAATATGATTTTCTTGCCTGTGAAGGCACGCGCGAGGCGCACGGCATACATTGTTGCTTCTGTCCCGGAACAACAGAAACGGACCATTTCTGCACAGGGAACGAGATCCCGAATGAGTTCTGCCCACGCTACCTGTTTCTCAAAAACAATACCCCAATGGATTCCTTCTTTCGCCTGCCGTTGGACCGCTTCGACAATGACATCGGGGTGATGGCCCAGAATATGCGTATAATGGCCCATCCAGAGGTCCACATATTCATTTCCATCCACATCCCAGATCTTAGATCCCTTTCCTTTTTTTACAAAGAAGGGGTAGGGCGGAAAGTAATGAAAATTGTGAGATACTCCTCCTGGCATCACTTCCCTGGAACGCTTAAAGAGATTTTCTGAAAGGGGCGTTTTTTGTCGGTAGGCATCAAAGAAATGTTTCATAGATGATATCTCCCAAATAATAAAGTCTACATAACACAATTTAGTTAGAATGAAAATGGTTTTATCCCCACTATCTAAGAAGTTGCCGAACAAGATTCAAATTGTTAAGATTTAGAAAATTTGTCGGGCAGTCTTTATTTATCTAGTAGGGAGGAAAAGATGAGGTCTAAAGAGATCTGTATTATTGGAGCTGGGAATGGTGGTTCCGCAATGGCAGGCGACATGACTTTGGCAGGGCACCGATGCCGACTATTCGAATTTCCGGAATACGCTGAGAACATAAAGCCCGTTATTGTTCAAGGTGGAATTCACGTTACTGGAATCGCAAGGACAGGTTTTGCGAAGGTGGCACTAGCAACCTTGGATCTATCAGAAGCGGTTCAGGGCGCAGACCTGATTATGGTAACGACACAAGCCCTAACACATGAACGGGTAGCGAAGGAGTTGATTCCTCATTTGTCGGATGGCCAAACCGTCGTATTGTGGCCTGGAAGTGGAGGGACGCTCGTATTTCGAAAAGTATGGGATGAGATGGGCATGAATCGTCGGGTTTTTCTGGCGGAGGGGGTGACGTTTCCGTATTGCTGTCGTCGTCTGCATGGCCCGGGAACAGTCAACATCCACAGGATCGATGGTCCCCGGATGTTATTGGCAGCCTTTCCAGCCACAGATACCCAGTCTGTCTTGAAGGCTTTGTCTGGAACTTACGCTGATGTGGTTCAGCCCGCAGTCAGTGTATTGGAACCTGCCTTATACAACGTCAATATCATCGTCCATCCGGTAGGTGCCTTACTCAACATGGGAAGAATAGAATACTCAAAAGGGGAATTCTGGATGTACAAAGAAGGCCTTACGCCTTCGGTGAAGAAGGTCATTTACAGCATGGATAAGGAGCGGTCAGCCCTATTTAAAGCATTTGGGTATCAGCCTTATACCTATGACCAGATTTTTTGGGATTCTTTCAACATGACCGTGGAACAATTCGCGATAGCCTCAAGCCAAGGACCCTTTAGCATGCAAGATCGCTATGTCACAGAAGATATACCGATGGGAGCCTGTCTCACAGTTTCGTTAGCTCGGAAAGCAGGGATATCGGTGCCCACCTATGAGGCGATGATTCACCTTGCTTCAGTGGTCAATGATACTGATTTTTATGCCAAGGGCCGCACTCTGGAAAACCTTAAGTTGGCTGAATTGGGTCTAGAAGAATTGAGACATTACTTCTTGAGCGGTAAATCGTCCTAATTCCCTAACAACGAATCACCTTTCTCCTTTTCAGTCCGCCCGCTCAATTTCTGTTTGGCTTTGATCGATTGCCCGAACAAGTTTAGAACAATACTTGTTTTCCTTCTATCTCGAATGGTATGAGAATCTTGTCAAACAATCAAAAATTTAGTATAGAATAGGCTGGAGGATCCAAATCAGGTGACTCGTACGATTATCAGATTTAACAGAGTGAGCAAGGTTTTTCCGGGGGGCACGAAGGCCGTTGACGATTTGAGCTTCGAGATCTATGAAGGGGAATGTGACGTATTCTTGGGTCCTTCGGGATGCGGAAAAACGACGACCATCAAACTCTTAAACCGTTTAGAGCAGCCCACCGATGGAAACATCTACTTGAATGGAAAAGACACCTCCAAGATCGATGTGATCGCTCTTCGGCGTAGCATTGGTTATGTGATCCAGGACGTAGGTCTTTTCCCTCATATGACAGTAGCACAGAATATTTCTCTTGTTCCTCGACTGATCGGTTGGTCTATCACTACCCAGGGGACGCGGGTCGATGAGCTTCTAAGGCTTGTAGACCTTGAACCATCAGCTTTCAAAGATCGCTATCCTCATCAACTTTCAGGTGGCCAGAGGCAGCGGGTAGGGGTTGCCCGGGGATTGGCGGCAGACCCTCCTGTGATCTTGATGGATGAACCGTTCGGAGCTCTTGATCCGATTACGAGGGCTCAATTGCAGGATGAGTTTTTGAGACTTCGCTTAAAGATCAAGAAAACCATTCTCTTTGTCACTCACGATATCGATGAGGCGATCAAGTTGGGTGATCGGATTGCTGTGATGAGAACTGGAAAGATTGTACAATTTGACACCTCAAAGAAGATCATGGGAGAACCGGCTGATGAGTTTGTGAAGGATTTCGTGGGCAAAGACTGTGGATTAAAGCTTATGAAACTATTGAAGATCTCAGACATTATGGTGCCAGCATTGAATCATATTACAGAAAGAAGCGGGGTTGCCGAAGCAAAAAGAGTGATGGAGGAGAGAAAGAGCGATATCCTTCTGGTTGTGGATGACCATGAGGTCTTTCGAGGGGTGATTCGATTTGAGCTTCTCACAGACCGAAACCAGGGAAGTGTGAAAGAATTGATGGATCAAGATATTCCTACCGTGAAAGCAGAAGAAGAGATCAGGCCGACTTTAGAATTAATGTTAAGAAAAGGGGTAGTTTGGTTGCCCGTAGTCGATGAGGAAGAACGACTAAAAGGAATTGTGACGATGACCCATTTTGCCTGTTTCTTCTCTTCAGAAGGATGGAATCAGGAGGGAGCCTCTTGAGTATCCTCCACTACTTTATCAAGAATTTGGGATTGATCTTTAAACTCACTTTGGAACATATTGAGGTTGCGATGATGGCTGTGATTATCTCGACCATCATTGGAGTCGCTATTGGAATATCGATCACACGAATAAGAAAACTTGTGACCCCAGTGATTGGGATTGCTGGCGTCATCTATACGATCCCGAGCCTTGCCCTTTTTGGAATGCTCATTCCTTTTATCGGGATTGGGGTGAAACCGGCTGTGATCGCATTAATACTCTACGGACAACTGGCTTTGATTCGGAATACCTATGTGGGAATTACTCAAATCGATCGGGCTGTGATCGAGGCAGGAAAGGGCATGGGGATGAGTAGTTGGCAGTTCTTAAGGATGGTGGAACTTCCCTTGGCTCTTCCGGTCATCATGGCTGGTATTCGAACCGCCGCGGTCATGAACATTGGTACAGCCACCATTGCCGCTTATATTGGAGCTGGAGGATTGGGCTGGTTAATCTTCAGAGGGATTGCCAGTGTTTACACCGAACAGATCATTGCAGGGGCGGTTCCAGTTATCTTGCTCGCTATAGGTACAGACTATTTCTTTGTCCTGTTAGAAAGATTTTTGACGCCTTCAGGTTTGCGCCATTAATCTTAAGGGGTTGGACAAAACATTGAAATCCGAAAGGAGGTGAAATGGAGTTTTTGTTCTATCTTTTTGAGAAGAGGGAAGTCATCCTTCTTTCTGCTCTACGGCACATGGAGGTGAGCGCCATCGCTATTTTCCTCTCGGTGGTCATTGCCATCCCCCTGGGAATTCTCATCACACGGTATCGAAAAATTGCACACGTGGTGGTCAATTCAGCAAACATTGGCCAGACAATTCCAAGCCTTGCTATCCTCGGGCTGGTGATCCCCCTTCTTGGGATTGGTTTGAAACCAGCTGTTTTTGCCTTAGTTCTCCGAGGTGTGCTTCCGATCATCAACAACACCTATTCTGGGATTATAAACGTGGATCGTTCGCTCATCGAAGCAGGCAGGGGAATAGGAATGAAAGACCGACAGATCCTCACCCTGGTTGAGCTTCCTTTATCTTTTCCGGTGATCATGGCTGGCATTAGAACGGCGACAGTATTGAGTATCAGTATAGCCACATTGGCTGCTTTGATCGGGGCCGGAGGATTAGGCGATCTGATCTTTCAAGGAATCGTGATGGCAGACACGAACCTTCTTCTCGCTGGGTCCATACCAACAGCAATATTAGCCATTGGTGCAGACATGCTCTTAGGGGTTGCGGAGAGGCGGTTAAGAAAAGGATCTACTACTCAATAGATGTTTTCGATTACAAAAAGGAGGGAGTAAAATGAGAAGAATTGGAATGGTTCTAGTGATGGCAGTGGTATTTGTGGCTTTGATTCCTGCCTTTTTTCAGGAAGCAAAGGGACAGGAGAAACCCGTGATCATTGTTGGATCAAAAGGCTTTACAGAACAGACCATAGTAGGAAATATGGTAGCCCTTTTGATGGAGAACAATGGTTTCAAGGTGGACCGGAAGATAGGTTTGGGAGGAACAGTCATATGTCATGAGGCCATTGTCCGTGGAGATATCAATGTCTACGTTGAGTATACCGGAACCGGCCTAACTGCCATTCTCAAAAAGCCGGCAGTGAAAGATCCTGATGAGGCCTACCAGATTGTAAAAAAAGAGTATGAGGAGAAGTTTAAATTAACTTGGCTGAAATCTTGGGGATTTAACAATACTTATTGCATCGTGATGCGAAAAGCCGATGCAGATCGCCTGAAGGCTAAAAAGGTCTCTGACTTGAAGCCCTATGCAAAAGACCTCATCTTCGGAGCTACCATTGAGTTCTTGGCAAGACCCGATGGAGTCCCAGGGCTCACAAAATTTTATGACCTTAAATTTAAAGACCAGAAGGGAATGGACCCTGGACTGGTCTATAAGGCGATCGCAGAAAATCAAGTGGATGTGATCTCGGGGTTCGCAACCGATGGCCGTATCCCGGCATTCAACTTAGTTGTCTTGGAGGATGATCTTAAGTTCTTTCCTCCCTATTATGCTGCCCCAGTCGTTAGAGATGATCTCCTTGCTAAGGGTCCTCAAGTGGCCGATATCCTAAACAAGTTGGCTGGGAAAATCAGTGATATAACGATGGCTACTTTAAACTATACAGTCGATGGTAAGAAGCAGCCAGCAGAGGAAGTGGCCCGTGATTTCCTAAAGAGTTTGAATCTCATCAAATGATGGAGGCAGATTTTGACGAGTTCAATTCTGTTGGGCGCGATCTCCTCTATAGGGGACGGGGGGATTACGCCTTCAACGGATTACTAAACTTCGTGATCTGTTTCATTTGTAATTCACCTTCATTAAGGTATAATCGTTGAAAGGCTTCATGAAGGGCTTTCTAAGGGATGGGTGCTGAAAAATTGGAGGGGGAACTTTATCTTTCGAAAGGAGGAGGAAAAATGAGAAAGAGAATTTTTCTTTTTTTAATGACAGCTATTTTCATGGTCGGATTCATCAACGTTATTGGTGTAGGAGCTGCTGAAAAGTTAGCAAAAGAGCAAGTAATAAATATTGCTTTTGATGCTGGAGATGTCCAAACGCTTGATCCTCATCGATCAGCTACAACAGTCGATCGAAGTACTGTTGATCCGATTTTTAATGGTCTTGTTCGATATCCTCCTGGGAGTCAAGTAAAAGTTGAGCCAGATTTGGCTAAATCATGGAAAGTTTCAAAAGATGGTAAAGTCTGGACCTTTGCTCTTCGGAAGGGAGTCTATTTTCATCCATTTCCAGGTTATCCAAATGGACATGAACTGACTTCTGGAGACGTTGTTTATTCCTTGAAACGTGCTGCTGATCCGAAGCGTTCATCCTATGCTGGTGAATATGTTGGAATGGACTTTGAAGCGGTTGATCCCTATACAGTTAAAATTACGATAGAGAGGCCGATCTCCGAAACCCTTTTTTTAGCCAAGGTTGCCAACTATGCTGGTGGATTTATTGTTTCCAAGAAAGCAATTGAAGAAAAGGGTGACGAGTGGGCAAAAACCCATCCAGTTGGAACAGGTCCATTCATGTTTGAGTCCTATGAACCCCGGCAGAAGACAGCTCTTGTGGCGAATAATAAATATTTTAGAGGGGCTCCCATTATAAAACAACTCGTCATTCGATATATGGCCAGTGTCAGTTCCCGAGAATTCGGACTTCAGACAGGGGAGTTACAAATCATCGAGGGGCTAAAAGAGGAGAAGTGGGTAGAAAAGGTCGGGACCTTTCAGGATGTGACCATCAAAGGTTTCGGTCCTTGTGAAACACAAATGCTCTATTTCAACATGACAAAGAAACCCTTTGACGATGTGAAAGTTCGAAAAGCAGTTTCTTATGCCATTTCCCGCGAGGAAGTGGCTGCTTTTATGGGAAAAAGTTTAGCCGCCCCGATTTATTCTGCGGCGCTAGCTCCCCCTTCTCCTGGTGCTTTAACCAAAGAAGATGCGCTTAAGGCAGGGGTGGTCTACGAAAACAATATAGGGGAAGCAAAAAAACTTCTGGCTGAAGCCGGCTACCCCAACGGCTTTAAAACAGAAGTCATTATTAGCGAAATGGAGAGTAGTTACAGAAAACCAATGATTGCGATCCAGGCCCAACTTAAAAAGGTTGGAATTGATATGGAGTTGAAAGTCGTCGACCATTCTTCCTTCCACAGCTTAATCCGTCAAGATGCGAGTCCAATCGTCTATTATGCGGCCTGGCGACCTAATGTGGATGTTTTTCTTACCCGTTTCTATTATTCCGAGTCAACCGTCGTAACGGGTAAAAAACCTGATACGAATTTTTCTCATTATGCTGGTATTGATGACCTTATCGAAAAGGCAAGGTGGGAACTTAATTCTGCGAAGCAGAATGCCCTCTGGAAAGAAGCCCAGATTAAAGTTCTTAGAGATGTTGCGACTGTGCCGATTATTCGTTTAATGTATAATTTTCCAATGAAGTCTTACGTAGACTTGGGGCATCCGCTTGAGTGGAGTTGGGAAACTTATTCTTCTCAAATCACAGAAAAAACGAGAATTTTGGCCAAATAATATAAGGATCTAAAGATTTGATCCCTTCTACTTCATTTCCACTCACCCCATCCCTTTTCCTTTCAGGGATGGGGTGAGTTTCTCTTAGGGCATTCAATTTATGTTTAATTATGTAGTCCGTAGAATCCTCCAAAGCATTCCCATTCTTCTTGTTGTTTTAACTTTGGTTTTTATTGTTGTACGAGTACTACCCGGTGATCCTGCGGTGGCAGCCCTTGGAGATTATGCAAGCAAGGAGACTGTGAATGCCCTCCGAGAAAAGATGGGGCTCAATGCGCCGCTTTGGCTTCAATACCTCCGATTTCTTGGTAACCTCTGCCAGGGGAAACTCGGGACTTCCATCATTACTGGTTACCCAGTGGGTACTCAACTCCTAAAAGTCCTTCCTTATACCTTGGAATTGACCTTTAGCGCCATATTGCTCGGGTTTCTTTTTGGAATTCCTTTAGGGATCCCAGCGGCAGTTCGAAGGAATAGTTTTATTGATTATTTCAATCGAATATTTTCATTGACAGGTCTTTCGATTCCCGCTTTTTATTTAGGGATTCTTTTGATGTTGGTCTTCTCGATTAAATTCAGACTTTTTCCCGTCGTGGGAGGAGGCGATCTTTCGAGTCTATCGAGTAACCTCCGTCATCTTTTTCTGCCAGCCCTCTCCCTCGGGTTAATTATGACGGCCTACGTCACTCGAATGACCCGGTCTTCTCTACTGAATATCCTGCGGGAAGATTACATCCGTACCGCCCGGTCAAAAGGGATCTCAGAACAGGTGGTCCTTTTCAAGCATGCCTTACGCAATGCGCTGATTCCGATTGTTGCCCTTGGAGGGGTTTATGCTGTGGTGCTCATCGGTTCATCCGTAATGACTGAAATTGTCTTTTCCAGACCGGGTTTAGGGAGCCTCATGGTGGGGACCATCAAACAGAGAGATTATACAACCCTTCAATCGGTCATGGTGTTTTATTCGGTGATTGTTGTGATCTTGAACCTGATGACAGACTTGATCTACGGTTTAATCGATCCTCGAATTCAGTATCGTTAGCCATATAGGAATTCAGCCGAAGAGCAAGGAATGACGAAAGAGATCTCTCAAAGTCAAAGGTTATGGTTCACTTTTTCAAGGAATAAAACTGCTCTCGCCGGTGGTGTCATTGCTCTATGCATCATTTCTGTTGCCATTTTGGCTCCCTGGATTTCACCATTCGATCCCTTGAAACAGGATCCTTTTTATCGTTTGGCCGGGAGCAGTTCTGAACACTGGTTAGGGACGGATGATTTTGGTCGAGATGTTCTTTCAAGAATTATTTGGGGCAGCCGGGTATCACTTCTGATCGGGAGTGCTTCCGTTCTACTGGGGATGCTGCTGGGAACGATGATGGGCATGATCGCCGGCTATTATGGCGGAAAACCAGAGAGCCTGATCATGAGATCAATTGATGTCGTCATGTGTTTTCCTGATCTCATCCTAGCGATCGCTGTGACGGCTGCCTTGGGGGCTAATCTTTTAAACCTGATTATTACGATCGGCATTGTCATGGTTCCAAGGTTCGCCCGCTTAGCTCATGGAATTATCTTATCGCTGAAAGAAAGCGAATATGTGGTTGCCGCCAAAGCCGTAGGGGCAGGCACACCCAGGATTCTTGTCTACCATATATTCCCCAATATCTTTGGTGACCTGTTTGTTGCCAGTACACTTTGGGTAGGGGAAGCCATTCGACTCGAGGCCAATCTGGCATTTATCGGATTAGGCGTTCAACCGCCTACGCCGACTTGGGGAAATATGACTCGGGAGGGTGTGGATGTGCTCATCAATGCTCCCTGGATCTCTATTTTTTCAGGGTTAAGTATTCTCATCACCATCCTCTCTTTTAACATGCTTGGAGATGGGATTCGTGATATTACTGATCCTAAACTTCGAGGAGCCTAAATTGCAGGGATTTGAGGACCATCAATATTTCTACAGCACGGAGAAAAGCTAATTCTTAAAATGGAGGTGTTTTGTAAAAAAATGGATGGCAATGAATATGCAGTAAAATTCATTCATACTCTGAAATTTAGAGATGTTCCACCAAAAATATTAAGACAAGCAAAAATATGCCTATTAGATTTAGTGGGTGCGAGTTTAGCAGGAGCTGAAGTTAAAGGCGCAAAGATTTTGTCCGATTTTTCTTCTCGAGAGGTGAACGGTTCAAGAGAAGCCACAATCATTAGGGCTAATAAAAAATTATCCTGTGTTGCGGCCTCTTTAATTAATGGATTTATCGCCAATGCCCTGGACATTGATGATGGTTACCGGAAAGTGAAAGGGCATCCAGGAACCGCTGTTTTCCCTACGATCTTAGCCGTTTCAGAAAAGATAGGAGCCACTGGGAAACAGCTACTTGAGGCCTTAATCCTCGGTTATGAAATTGGGATTCGGGCCGGTGAAATTTTGCACTCCCATTATGGCTTTTATCATGGCTCAGGCTCTTGGGGTGCCATCGGTTCAGCTGCAGGGGCTGCAAAATTGTTAGGTCTTTCTGAATTGGAGACGAAGAATGCCCTTGGCATTGCCGAGGCTTATGCCCCGCTTGTCCCTGAGATTCGAGCCGTAGAACATCCTGCTATGGCACCGAAAGATGGAATAGCCTGGGGAGCGATGGTTGGAACCAGTGCTGCCTTCTTGGCTCAAAAAGGTTTTACGGGAAGTCCCAGCCTTTTAGGGGATTCAAAAAGAAATAAAGATGTTTTTACCTTAGGTAAAAAGTATAAAATAATGAAGGTTTATTTCAAGAGGTATCCTTGCTGCAGATGGGCCCACCCGGCCATTGATGGCGTATTGAAAATAATGGAGCAAGAAAATTTGACTTATAAGGAAATCTCTAGCATCAACGTCAAAACTATTTCTGAGGCTGTAAGCCTTTATTCAACACCACCAACCAGTTTAGAAAATGCAGAATATAATGTTGTCTATCCCGTTGCTGTTGCAGCCATTTACAAAGAATTTATACCCAAATATTTGGAAGAAAGATATTTTAATAAAAAAGAGATCCTTCAATTGATGAAGAAGATTTCCCTCATTGAGGATCCGAAGATACAGAAGAGGTTTCCTGAGCAGTGCATGGCTGAAATAGAGATGATTACGAATCAGGGAAAGGAATATCATTCGGGTTTGATTTCCGCCAGAGGGGATTTTGATTATCCTTTATCTGAGCAGGAATTAGAAGATAAGTTTATTAACATTACCAAGAACATATTAAGCGAAAAACAGATCCATACGTTAATTGGAATAGTCAAGAATTTTGAAGATTACCATATTAAAGATCTGATCAAATTTTTGAAATAGAAAAAATATGATATGGTCTATCATATTAAATCTGCAGGAGGATGAATGTGAAAGCGTTAGTGGGAGGACAGTTTAGGCCTTTAAACGAACAAGACGTTAATAAAATTCATCAAACGTCTCTCAAAATTCTTGAAGAGATTGGGGTCAAGGTGGAGTTAGAAGAAGCCCTGCAGGTTTTTAAGAAACATGGGGCAAAGATCGAAGGAGTGATCGTTCGCATCCCGGCATCACTTGTTGAAGAGGGCCTGAAACTTGTTCCTCACAAATTCTTGATGGCAGGTCAAGAAGAAAAGAATGATCTGATCCTTGAAGATAAGAGGGTCTATTTGGGAACAGGGGGGGCTGCGTTGACTATCCTCGATTTGGGAACAGGAAAGGCAAGGCCCGGAGTGTTAAAAGATATCGGACAGCTTGCAAAGCTTGTCGATGCATTGGAGAACGTCCATTTCTACCTTCGACCCTGTATTCCTCAGGACATTCCTAAAGAGGTGATGGACATCAACCAGTTTTATGCCTCCCTTTCTAATACGACCAAACATGTCATGGCAGCTGCCCAATCTGTTCAAACAGCCAGAGATGTGATCGAAATGGCCCAGATGATCGCAGGAGGGAAAGAGGCCTTAGTGAAGAGACCGATTATCTCCTTTGTCACAAGTTGGATGATCAGCCCTTTACATTTTGCGACAGAAACAACCCGAGTCTTACTAGAAATTATAAGAAATAAGATCCCGGTAGCTCTCTCTTCAGCTCCTATGGCAGGTTCAACCTCTCCAGTCACATTGGCCGGGACGTTAGCTCAGGTGCATGCTGAACAACTGTCTGGAATCGTTTTTACACAACTGGCGAACCCTGGTTCTCCGGTTCTCTATGGTGCCATCCCTTCCATGGCCGATTTAAAAACAATGGGTTATGTGGGAGGAGGCATCGAGTTTGGATTGATGAATGCAGCAATCTCTCAAATGGCTCAATCGATTCAAGTTCCCAATTATAATTCCGCTGGCCTTACCGAATCGAAGCTCCCTGATATCCAGGCAGGTTATGAGAAGGCGTACTCGGTCTGCCTCTGTGTATTGGCAGGCTCAAATTACATTCACCATGCCGCCGGTATGTTGGAATCAATGAGAGCGGTTGCTTACGAGCAGTTTGTGATTGACGATGAGATCATCGGGATGGCCCTCCGTCTCCTCAAAGGGATCCAGATTGACAGCGAGACCTTGGGATTGGAGGCCCTTCGAGAAGTGGGACCTTCTGGGAACTTCCTTTCTTCCATGCATACTATCAAATTTATGAGACAGGAATATTTTCGACAAACGCTCGGAGACCGTCAGACTAGGGAGACCTGGGAAAATTCAGGATCTCTTGACGGTCGCGAAAGGGCCCGAAGGAAGGCGAGGGAAATACTTAAAACCCACTTGCCCAAAGGACTTGATGTAGAAACCGACCAGGAGATCCGGAAGCGGTTTGATATACGGCTCTAAGAGAAGAGACCCATCAAGAGGATTCTCTTCGGCATTAGGGGTGCACAAAAAGAAAGGAGAAAAAATGAAACCGATCGCTGGTGGTCAATACCGACCTCTGACGAATGAAGGCATTCGCAAAATTCACGAATCTGCCCTTACCCTTCTCTCGGAAATTGGGGTGGAAGTTCATAGCAAGTTAGCTTTCGAAGCGTTTCAGAAACATGGGGCGGGATGCGACACTTCAAAGAAACTCGTTAAATTATCGAGATCAATGGTCGAGGATACAATCGATAAAGCACCAAAGAAAGTTGTCCTTTGTGGCAGGGAAGAGAAGCATGACCTCTATTGTGAAGGAAAGAATGTCTATCTCGGAACAGGAGGGACGGTCCTGAATGTGATCGATCTCGAAACCAATGAGAAACGTCCAACCCTTTTGAAGGATGTGCGGGATATTGCACGCTTGTGTGATGCCTTGGAAAATATCCATTTTATGGTTCTTCCCGTTTATCCCAATGAGCTTCCGCCTCAGGAGGTGGACATCAATCGATTTCACTCATCGATCCTGAACTGCTCAAAACACCTCATGGGAGGGATCTACACGCTTAAAGGAACTCTCGATATCATCAAGATGGGGGAGATCATTGCAGGAAGCCCCAAAGCCTTAAGGGAGAGGCCGTTCATCTCGTTCATCACCTGTGTGGTCAGCCCTCTTAAGATTGATGATCTCTATGGCGATATCCTCTGTCACATTGCTCGGGCTGGGATGCCCGTTGCCATTCCAGCAGAGCCTCTGACGGGTGCAACCGCACCGGTGACGATCGCAGGCCTTCTCACCGGTCTCCATGCTGAGACTTTAAGTGGCGTTGTGCTCACGCAACTGGTTAACCCTGGTACCCCGGTCCTCTATGCCTGCACAGCCACCTCCACGGATTTAAAGACGATGGGCTATGTGAGCGGATCGGTGGAAATGGGATTAATTAATGCAGGGGCAGCCGCCATGGCCCAGTATGTGAATCTGCCTAATTATACGACGGCTGGAATGTCTGACTCCAAGATCGTAGATACCCAAAATGGCTATGAAAAAGCGATCACCAATGTGCTGGTGGCCCTCTCGGGTTCCAATTTCATCCATGATGCGGCTGGATTGGTGGAGTTTGCAAGCACTGCCAGCTATAAACAGTATGTAATCGATGACGAGATCATAGGGATGGTCATGAGAGCTGTCCGAGGGATTGAAGTTTCGGAAGAGACCATTGCTCTGGATGCTTACCGTAGAGTGGGTCCCGGTGGAAATTTTCTGTGTGATCATCACACGGTACAATGGATGCGCAGGGAACACTTTACCCCTAAATTGAGCGACCGGCAACTAAGGGTCAATTGGGAGAAATCGGGAAGAGCCTCTGTGGAGGAAAAGGCCAGAGCGATCGCCAAGGCGATCCTCAGGGATCACAAGCCGTTGGGCCTACCGAAAGAGTTAAATGATCAGTTGAAGAAGATGTTTCCGGAAATAAGACCGTAGTGTTAATAAGATTTGTTATGCTCTGCCTATAGTGTTCAGGAGCGTAGTGGTCTCAATAATCAAGGATCCAGGGTAATACAATCTAATGCGAAAAGGAGAGGAAGAGATGGAACTGCTGCAAAAGATCTCTGAAGAGCTTCAGAAAGGAAATTACCAGGAAATGCCCAAATTGGTCCAGGAAGCACTGAATGCGAATGTTCCCCCGTCAAAGATTCTGAGCAATGGACTTGTTGCCGGAATGGATGTGGTCGGAGAGAAATTTCGCAGAGATGAATTCTTCATGCCGGAGGTCCTGATCTCGGCTAGGGCGATGCAGGCCGGAATGGATATATTGCGTCCGAAATTGATTGAGACAGGGGTAAAGCTTGCCGGGAAGATTGTTCTGGGTGCCGTCAAAGGGGATCTTCATGATATTGGCAAGAATTTAGTGGGAATGTTGATGGAAGGAGCGGGATTTCAGGTAATCGATCTGGGAATTGATGTTCCTTCAGAGAGATTTGTTGAGGCAGTGAAAATGAATCGACCGAACATCTTGGGCCTCTCCTCCCTTCTGACGACAACGATGCCGAAGATGAAGGAAGTCATTGAATCTCTCGTTGAGGCAGGGGTTCGAGGCAGGGTGAAAGTGATGGTGGGAGGAGCACCTGTGACTGAGAAATTTGCTAAGGATGTCGGGGCAGATGCTTATGCCCCAGAGGCGGCAAGTGCTGTGGAAAAGGCCCGGGAATTGATTGGTCGGGGGTAGATAGAATCTTCCCTGTTGGACTAGATATCCTATCCCATCGATAGAGAAAAGAGTTGCCTATAGAGATGTAATTTCGTTATGTCGCTATCTTTTTTGCTGGAGTCTTCGAAATGAGTTCAAATATCGGGCTGGGCATCGATGTTGGAGGAACCAATACTGATGCAGTTCTCATTGATCTCAGTGAGAGAAAAGTTCTCTCCTTTGCAAAGGCACCTACCACCAAAGATGATCTCTCTAAGGGTATCGATGATGTTCTTAAACGTTTGGACAGAATCTACTTCCCCAAGATTTCGTTGGTTTCCCTATCTACCACTTTAGCTACCAACTCCATCGTAGAGGGGGTGAGGCGCAGAGTCTGTGGTATCCTCATCGGCTATGGGCCTGATGAATGCCCGTCCGGGCTGAAAGAAGAAGTTGTTTTAATCCCTGGGGGACATACCGTGCAGGGTGAAGAGAAGGAACCGTTGGATCTTGATCGGGTGAAAGCAGTCTTGCACAAGACAAAAGACGAAATCGAGGCTTATGCCGTCTGCGGCTATTTCAGCGTTCGGAATCCAGATCATGAACTTCGTGTAAAGCGTCTCATTCAAGAGAAGATAGGGAAACCGGTTGTCTGTGGCCACGAAATCTCCCTCCAATTGGATGCCGTCAAACGGGCCACCACTGCCATCCTCAATGCCCATCTCATCCCCATCATCCATCAATTGATTGATTCTGTGAAACGCGAATTTCGAAGAGAGAACATCGCTGCACCTCTGATGATCGTGAAGGGAGATGGAAGCCTGATGAGCGAATCTGTTATCCAGGATCGACCTATTGAGACGATCCTATCGGGACCTGCTGCAAGTGTGATTGGAGCCAAATACTTACTGGAGCAATCTGGAGAAACTCAGAATGCAGTGATTACGGATATCGGAGGGACGACCACGGATATCGCCCTGCTCAGAGGTGGACTTCCTCGGCTTAATCCAAAGGGGGCAAGGGTTGGGAACTGGCAGACAAACGTCATTGCGATCGATATGCGGACCATTGCCCTTGGAGGGGACAGCCAGATCACGATTGATGACGGAGGGGATCTGCGGGTCGGACCGAAGAGGGTCATTCCTCTTTCTTATTTAGGGTACTGTCATGCAAACATTCATGAAGAATTGATACGGATTTATGAGGACCGAAGCCTTCCTTCTTGGAGAAATGATGCGGAGTTTTGGATTCGGATAGGAAGAAGGACAGAAAATGGACTGGATCACCTCACAGAGGAGATCCTTTCAGAGGTGACGGATAAACCCCTCTCCCTGTTTCAACTATTTAGACCAACAGGTCGGTCCCCGGCCGAAGTGCAGAGGAGAGTCTCCTATTTAGAAAGGCGTAACCTGATTCAGAAGAGTGGACTTACTCCAACTGACATCCTCCACGTAACAGGGATTTTCCAGGCCTGGGACAGAGAGGCTGCGGAGCGGGGAATCCGTATTCTCTGTGATCGATCGAGGGTTGAACTTTCCACCCTCATTCAGAAATTGGAAGAGACCATGGATCGGACCATGGGCCTTCAGATCCTTGAACTCATTCTGTCCGAATCGATCGACTCAAAAAAGGGATTGGATGAATGCGAGTTCTCCCGCCTTTTCTTAGACCAATCTTTTCGCCGGGGAGCATCGATCGAGGGCATTCAGTTTAAAGTGAACCTCAGAGATAAGATCATCGGGATTGGAGCGCCTGCCCATGCCTTTCTTCCTTCTGTGGCTGAGAAGCTGGGCACTCAGGCAGTGATTCCATTTTATGCCGGGGTCGCCAATGCGGTAGGCGCCATTACGAGTGCCATCGTCATCAAAGAAGAACTCCTCATCAAACCCTTCGAGAGAGGATTTCGCCTCTACCCCTCCTCAAGGATGGCCTTCTACAATGATCTTGGAGAGGCAACCGAGGAAGGGAAGAAGCGTCTTCGCGAAATTACTCTCCAAAAAGCAAAGGAGGCGGGGGCTGAAGAAGTGGAAGTCTTCTTCGACGAGAAAGAGAGCTGGGCTACTACCCCTGGGGGAGATTCCATCTTCATTGAGAAAGTGATCATCGCCCAGGGGATGGGAAATCCCAGGATGTATTCAGATGGCCTATCCCAAACATCGCGAGAAAATAACATTTGAAAATCGGCGAAACTTAGACTATTTTGAAACCGCATTTCTGGAAGGGGAATTCGTTTGGCATGAATGACCAGGCCATTCTTGAAATTAAGGATCTGAAGACCTACTTCTTCACCTATGAAGGCGTTGCAAAGGCCGTTGATGGTATTAGCTACCAACTGGCTAAAGGGGAACCTTTAGGTGTGGTGGGGGAATCCGGATGTGGGAAGAGCGTCACGGCTCTGTCGATCCTTCGCCTCATCCCAGTTCCTCCAGGTAAAGTCGTGGGTGGGGAAATTCTGTTTAAAGGGAGAAATCTCTTGGAACTTTCAGAGGATGAGATGAGAAAGATTCGGGGAAATCGAATTTCGATGATCTTCCAGGAACCCATGACCTCCCTCAATCCCGTCTTTACAGTCGGAAATCAAATTCAGGAGACTTTCCGATTGCATCAGGGCTTATCTAAGAAAGAGGCCCTCGAAAAAAGTATCGAGATGCTTAGACTGGTCAATATTGCCTCCCCAGAGAGATGCGTGGAGCGTTACCCCCATGAGTTGAGCGGCGGGATGAGACAGAGGGTGATGATCGCCATGGCCCTTGCTTGTAATCCGGAGATCCTGATTGCTGATGAACCGACGACGGCGCTGGATGTAACCATTCAGGCTCAGATTCTCGACCTGATGAACAAACTGAAAGAGGAACTGGGAATGGCCATCATCCTCATCACACACAACTTAGGGGTGATCGCAGAGACGGTAAAACGGGTCATCGTCATGTATGCAGGTAAGATTGTGGAAGAGGCAGAGACGAAAACCCTTTTTGGAAACCCCCAACATCCCTACACTATGGGTCTGCTCAAATCCATCCCAATTTTAGGGGATAAGATCCGTCGTGGAAAAGTTCGCTTGAATGAGATACCAGGGGTCGTTCCCGGTCTCTACGAACTTCCTTCAGGTTGTAAATTTTCAACAAGATGCCCCTCCGTGATGGACATCTGCAAAGAGAAAGAGCCTCAGCTCAAAGAAATCGAAACAGGTCATTTCAGCTCTTGCTGGCTCACAGAGCTCAAAACTTAACATTTACCAATGACCATTGATCATTGACCATTGATAATTGATGATGACAGAACCTTTACTTGAAGTAAGAAATCTTAAGAAGTACTTCCCTATCAAGGGAGGAATCTTCTCCAAGGCCATTGGCTATGTCTATGCCGTGGATGGAGTAAACTTCTTTCTCAACGAAGGAGAGAGTTTTGGATTAGTGGGAGAAAGCGGTTGCGGAAAGTCGACCACTGCCCGAGCCATTTTGAGGTTGATTGAGCCTACCGAGGGAGAAATACTCTTCGAAGGGAAGGATGTCTGCAAACTTGACCACAAGGAGATGCGTTCGATCCGGAGAGATATGCAGATTGTTTTTCAGGACCCTTATGCTTCACTCGACCCCCGGAGAACAGTGGAGCAGATTATCGGAGAGCCCTTGGATGTCTTCAACATTGCCGGCAAGAAAGAGAGGAAGGAACGCATTGCCTATCTTCTCCAGAAAGTCGGTCTCAGCCCCGAGCACGCCCGACGTTACCCCCATGAGTTCAGCGGTGGTCAGAGACAGAGGATTGGAATTGCCAGGGCCCTTGCTCTCAACCCGAAACTGATCATCGGGGATGAACCTGTGTCCGCTCTCGATGTCTCGATCCAAGCCCAGGTGATCAACCTCTTGGAGGATATCCAGAAGGAATTCAAACTTTCTTATATCATCATTGCCCATGATCTTGCTGTTGTAGAACATATCTGTGATCGGATTGCAGTGATGTACCTGGGGAGAATTGTGGAGCTCGCAAGAGACAAAGAGCTCTACACCTCACCTGTCCATCCCTATACGGTGGCGCTCCTTTCTGCGATTCCTGTGCCCGATCCCAACATCACCAAGAAGAGGATCATCCTGGAAGGAGATGTCCCGAGCCCTATGCGTCCTCCTCCGGGTTGTCATTTTCACACCCGTTGCCCACACCGAAAGAAGGAATGTGAGGAAACCATCCCTCCATTAACCGACATTGGAAATGGCCATTATGTGGCCTGCCATCTGTGATCCCGCCAGAGGTTAGAGGTCGAAGGTTGGAGGCAAGAGCAAAAGCCTTGACTCAGCCTAAGCCTTAACCTCAACCTTTAACCTACTTTTTTTATGTCTCCGAACTTTCACGTCGTTGTTGATAGCACCTACAAAGAGTCAGATTTACACCATATCATAACTTGAGGATTGCGGGTTGAAAGCGTTAATGCCTTTTCCCTCAATTTTGCCTTCCTGAAGCCTTACGAAGTTCTTCAAAAACCTTAGGGTGAACTTGGTAACCTAAATCTAGTGCCTTTTTCACATCCTCCGAAGACTTGTCGTATTCTCTCTTCTCAAAATAGGCAATCCCCCGATTGTTGTAGGCCTCAGCAAACCTCGGATTTATCTCAAGAGCCTTGGTGTAATCAGAGATCGCCTGATCGTATTGGCCTTTAAAATAGTAATCAAGTCCCCGGTTGTCGTAGTATTCAGCAGAGGCACATGAGAATAAAATGGGAATGATGATTATTAGTAGCATCGACCTCAACTTATGAAGTTTATCTACCATAAGGATCCTCCTTTTAACCAAATGCACCAAGGGGTATTGAAGGTTTCATAGTGGCCGCTTCTGAAAACTCCATTTCATAACTAATACCAAAAGGTTGAGGTTGAATTGGAAGGTTGATTAAGGTCGTATGATTTGATAAGAGGCTACCACTTTGGAATGAAAAGGTCAACAAGAATCAAGGATTATCACTTGAAAGATTGTATGGTGGGACAAAAATGTAAACCAAAAATTACAGGAAGGAGTCCTCGAAAAAGGGGGTTGCGAACTTAACCTCCTACTCTGCGAGTATGTTATAAATAGCATATGAATGGGTTAAGCCATTCAGGAGGAAGAGGCAGGAGGACTTGAGTTTCACCTGGGTCATTGAATCCTTTTTGTAGTGTGTTCCCTGCCTCCCACAGCCATGATAAGTTGATTGGGTCCAAAGAACCCTCGTCACGATGGAGGTTTGGTGGGGAGGCATTTCCTGCCTATTCTCTGAGAATCTGAATAATCGAAGTGCATCGTTACCAATGACCCCTTTGGTCTAGGAAGAGGTTGGGTTTAAACTTCGCTCAGAAAGGTTTCCCTATAAGCATAAAGGGCCGGTGATCCGCCGGTGTGGACGAAAAGGATGTTTTCGTCCTTTTTGAAATACCCCTTGCGGACAAGGTCGATCATTCCAGCCATGGTCTTGCCGGTATAGACCGGATCCAGCAGGATCGCTTCGGTACGTGCCAGCAGTTTAACCGCCTCGGTCATGCCGGGGGTGGGGAGGGAGTACCCCGCTCCAACGTAATCCCCGAAACAGAGCACCGCTTCCCTGGGGATCTTTCCCTCAACACCGACATGCTCCGCGGTTTTCTGGACCAACCCGTAGACGAGTTCTTCCTGAGCTTCCTTGGTGCGGCTGACGTTGATTCCGACCACCGGGATATTGCTGTTGGTACCGCAAAAGCCCGTAACGAGGCCGGCATGGGTCCCTGCACTGCCGCTGGCACAGACCACGCGGTGGATCCTCAGGCCCTTTTCAAAGATCTGATTCAAGATCTCCTCAGCACAGGCCACATATCCCAAAGCGCCGAGGCTATTGGAAGCTCCCCCGGGGATGATATATGCTTTGCGGCCGGCAGCTGCCACTTCATCGGCCTCAGTCTGCATCTCTTTCATCATATCCGAACCGCCCGGCACGACCTTGATTTTCTCCACTCCCATCAATTGAAACAGGAAGTTGTTGCCGCTGGCCTGAAGATTGTAACTCTTAGGCACCCGTTCTTCCAGAATCAGCCTGCACTTGAGCCCCTCCTTGACGGCTGCGGCAAGAGTCAGGCGGCAGTGGTTGGACTGGACTGCTCCACAGGTGATGAGCGTATCAGCGCCTTTTGTGATGGCATCTGCAACCACAAACTCCAGCTTGCGGGTCTTGTTGCCCCCTGCCGCAAGTCCCAAAAGATCATCCCTTTTCATGTAAATCGTGGGGCCGTCCAGTTGTTTGGAAAAGCGGGAAAGTTTTTCAATAGGTGTTTGTCCTTCGGTATAACGTCGACGTGGAAAACGACTGAGGTCCATTTTTCCTCCTTGCATTCTTCTAAATCATAAGACAGGCACTTCGCCCATCACCATATTGTCATTCATACACTTAACTTAAGGCTCACTCCAGTTGTTCGACAGTCATAGACATCCTGTCCTCTCAAGATTGAACACAGCCGTAACCCTGCTTTTGCCCTTCCAGCTGGCTGCGCGCGATTCGGTTGCTCTTTATTGAACTCATGAAAATACACGGTCTTTATCGCAGAGAAAGAGGCTCTTTTCCGGCCAGGCGGATGGCCGCACGGGCAAGAAGAAGAAGGACGTCAAAATAGGGAACAGACAGGTCGCGTTGACTCAAAGCAAGAGGAATCTCTGTGCAGCCGGCCACAATCCCCAGGGCTCCCCGGAAGATGAGGCTTTGGGCGGCAGCAACAAGATCATCCGTAATTGCCTCTCGCGGCCGATCCGCCTGACTGCTCTTGATATCGTAGATGGCGGCCATGACCCGTTCCTGGATCTTATCCTCGCAAACAATGGTCTCGATTCCATCCTCTCTCAGTCTTTTTTGAAAAAGACCGCTGCGAACCGTACCGGTGGTACCCAGCAACCCCACCACTTTGATTTCCGGATGATCATGGGAAATGGTCTCGGCCACAACGTCAAAAATAGAGACAAAGGGAAGGGTTATCTGTTGTCGCATCTCCTCTTGGTAAAAATGAGCCGACACACAGGGCATGATGATGAAATCGGCGCCCGCCTGTTGCAGCGTCCTGCATCCTTGAACCAACAGCGGCAGTGGAGAAGCCCCTTTACCGAGAATGGCTGCTGTTCGGTCAGGCGCCTTGGAGTTTGAATCAATAATGACCCGCAGATGGTCTTGATCCTTTCCGGCCGGGGTATTCCTTATGATTTTTTCAAAACAGTCCAAGGTTGCCTCCGGCCCCATGCCGCCGAGTATGCCGATGACCTTCTCTGCCAACTTCCCCTCCCCTTTCAGCCGGGCCTCAGACCAGGATCTGACTGAGGAATGCCTTTGTGCGTTCGCTCTTGGGGTTTGCAAAAAAACTCTCGTCCGTTCCCCTTTCGACGATTTTGCCTTCATCAATAAAGATGATCTCATCGGCCACTTCGCGGGCAAAGCCCATCTCGTGGGTGACCACGATCATGGTCATCCCTTCTTTGGCCAGGTCGATCATGACATCGAGCACCTCCTTGATCATTTCAGGGTCCAAAGCAGAGGTGGGTTCATCAAAGAGCATGTAGCCCGGATCCATAGCTAGGCTGCGGGCAATAGCCACCCGCTGCTGCTGCCCGCCGGAGAGGTTCGCCGGGTATTCCATCGCTTTTTCAGGAATGCCTACACGTTCAAGAAGTGCAATAGCCCTCTTTTCAGCTTCTTTCTTCGACTTTTTCAGTACCTTCATGGGAGCCAGGGTAATGTTGTGCAGGACCGTCATATGGGGGTAAAGCTCGAACTTCTGAAAGACCATGCCGATCTTCCGGCGCACCTTGTAAAGGTTCGTTTTGGGGTCGCTTAATGAGATACCCTCCACGGTGATCTCACCCTTCTGGTAAGGCTCCAGGCCGTTGATGCACCGAAGGAGCGTACTCTTTCCGGAACCGCTGGGGCCACAGATGACTACGGTTTGGCCCCGGTCGATGGTCTCGTTGATGCCGTTCAGGACTTGGAGGTCACCGTACCACTTGCTCACGTTCTTGATTTCTATCATAGGATATTGGCCTCTCGACTCTTAATCTCATAGTAACGGCTGATGCGAGAACCGACAAAACAGATGACAAAGAAAAGCGCGGCAACGAAGCTGTAAAGCTGGATGGAGCGCACCTCCATACTGTCGACGATGGTGGTTCTACGAACTAACTCCTGAAGTCCGATGACATAAGCCAGGCTGGTATCCTGAAAGGTGATGATGCTTTGAGTGATCATGCTGGGGAGCATCCGCCGGATGGCGATGGGCACGAGGATGTAACGAGCTGTCTGAGTGTAAGTAAGGGCTGTTGAGTAAGCAGCGCTTACCAGATCACGGCTGATGGACTGAAAGCCTGCCCTGCAGATCTCTCCGAAATAGGTCGCTTCAAAGACCACAAAGGAAATGGCCGCAGAGATGAAAGGATTCAGGGGCCTACCGACTAGGATGGGCATGATAAAGTAGAACCAGAAGATAACCAGGATGAGGGGGATATTTCGGATAAAGTTCACGTAAAGGGTTACACTGTGATACACCCAACGGTTCTTGGAGATCCGCCCCAGACCCACCAAGATACCCAAGAAGATTCCTCCTGCAAGAGCGCAGATCGCCAATTCAAGGTTTGTCAGGAATCCCTTCAAAAGGTAGGAAAGGTTGTTGATGATCGCATCAAACAAATTATCTGCCTACCAGTCCATGAATCCGGTATTTTTTCTCAATGTAACTCATGGTCTTTACCACCGCCATTCCCAGGACAAGGTAGACAAACATGGCTCCCGTCGTAGCCTCCAACCCGTGGAATGTATCCGAATCGATCTTGTAGCTCATGAAAGTGGTCTCGGCCACACCGATGGTCATGGCCACCGAAGAGTTCTTGAAGATCGTGAGGAATTCCGTCGTAAGGGGTGGAAGGATAAGGCGCAGCGCATGGGGAATCATGACGTGCCAGTACATCTGCCACTGACTCATGCCCGTGGACAGAGCTGCCTGGTATTGACCTTGGCCGATGGAGGCAAACCCGGCCCTCACGTGCTCAGCCACGCGGCTTGCCGTGTAAAGCCCCAAGCCGACAACCGCAGCGTAATAATTCAACCCGGAGATGGCGTTGATCTTGAACTGAAGGGTCTTGCCGAAGATCATGGGACCGGCATAGAACCAGAAGAAGAGCTGGACAATGAAGGGAACATTCCGAAAGATTTCCACGTAGATCGTGCTCACCCGGCGCAACAGCTTCCATGGCGCAGCACGCATCGTGCCGACAAAGATTCCCAGAAAAAGAGCAATGATCCATGCGAGAAGCCCCAACTGCAAAGTCAGCCATATCCCCTGCAGCATCCATTCTCCGTAAGGCTCGCGCCACAGCACGCTCCAGTCAAACTTATATGCAAGTCCCATTCCTTATTATTCCTCTTACAATTGACAATCAAACCTCTTTCAATACCCGGGGAAGGCGAAAAGGCCGGATTCCGGCCTTTTCGCAAGAGCGGGGAGCACCCACAGCATAAGAGTCTGTCGAGGCCGGCGTCTCCTCATATGACTGAGGCAAACATCCTGAACGCTCGGCCTCTTGTCTTGGGATGACTGTTCTTATTGCTTCTTCCACCAATCGTCCTTCATGGGGTAGACAATGAGTTTCAGGTAGTCTTTGTAAGCCTGAGACATGGGAATCGGGGTCTGTCCTTTGGGTCCCATCCACTTGTCATAAAGCTCATAGAATTTACCAGTCTTGATCGCCGAAAGGATGGTATTGTTGACGAAATCCCTGAAATCCGAATTGCCCTCTCGCATCATATACCCGTAAGGCTCATAGGCGATGGCAAAATCCGTTGTCCGCCAGGCGCCCGGATTTTCGTCTTTGGAAGCAAGACCCATCAGAAGGCTTCGATCTGTGGCGTAAGCATCGATTTTACCGGTTTTGAGACTGAGGAATCCTTGGGCATGTCCCTCAACGGTGACGATCTCTTTTGGTTTGTACTCTCCGGCCTTGGTTTGATCCTCCATGGCTTTGAGGTTCGTCGTTCCCTGAGCGCCCCCCAGCCGTTTACCGGTCAGATCTTTTTTGGTCTTGATAGGACTATTCTTGGGTACAAGAAAGGCCGTCTCGGAGAAGAAGAAAGTCAGGCTGAAGTCCACCACATCTTCCCGTTCCTGCGTGTATGTCGTGGATCCCATCTCCACATCAATAGTTCCGTTGGTGATCATGGGGATACGGGTCTTTGTGGTAATGGTAACTGGCTCAATCTCGATCTTCTTGCCAAAGTGTTTGGAGAGGTTTTCAGCAAGGAGCTGGGCCATGTCCACGGAGAAACCTATCTGCTTTCCCACCCTCGGGTCTATGAAAGCAAAGGGGATAGAATCCTCCCTGAAACCTATTTTGATCTTTCCGGTCTTCTCGATCTGATCCATGGTCTGGTCAGCCAGGGTTGGTCCAGCAATGAAAGAAAGCATCCAAACAACCGCTAACGCTGTGAAAAAAAACTTTTTCATCGTATTCCTCCTTTTTAATCAATCATAAGAACTTGCTTTGTGATGAGTTGAATATATTAAAACGGAAGTTGAATGTCAAGAGAGTACCCTGATCTTCCGATCAGGGCATTTTGGGAATTTAAAAAACGAACCTTGTAACCTTTGGTTACCTTATCATTTCTTAACAGATTTCTTTGTCCACCTTCGGTGGACAGCCCTTACATCCCCGACCTTTCGGTCGGGGTATTACTGGCATTTTATAAAGATCATTGAGGATTACCGTTTCAAATCAAGCATGCTTCCCTAAAATGGCCGGTTGTGAATTTCAGGAAGTAATCTCCGAGAACTTCCCTTAATTCTTTCTTGAAACTGGAATCTCCTTTTCAATTAAGAAAGTTAAGAATGGCGAAATAAGGGGTATTTTCCGAGGTCAAGGCTTAATTGCACCGAACTTCGAATTCCGCAATCCCTGCCTGCGGCAGGCAGGCGCATTCCAAAATCCAACCATCTCTCGTGGGCTTTGCCATTCGCCCTGTCATCTCGGCGCGAGCAGAAACTCATGAAATAAAACGCCTCCATCCCGACTTGAGATAGGAGATGCTTGGCCAGCGTTGTTTTGCCTACTTGCCTCGGGCCGGCAATGAAGGCCATCTTGGCCTCTTCAACAAAAAATCGATTAATTTCAGGGGTAAGATAGCGCATAAATCATTTTCATATGACTATAAAAAAGTCATGACAATTTTATAGGATTACATAAACTAGTCGCCGGCTTGTCAAGAAATCCATTGAACTAGGTTATGACCTAAATCAATTTGTAACGATTTATTGCTAAGAACTCCGGGCTAATCCCGCAAGGCGGGACTTCGGGCAATTATTAGCCTCTCAATTTTGGATCCGAAATATCGCGAAGGCCGTCAGCGATGAGGTTGAATGAGAAGACAGAGATGAAGATGGCAAGGCCAGGAAAGATGGAAAGCCATGGAGCATTGGTGAGCTGATCCAGACCGTCACGGATCATAGCTCCCCAACTGGGGGTTGGAGGTCGGACACCTAGTCCAATAAAGCTGAGGCTTGCTTCAACGATGATGGCCGTAGCAATCCAGAGGGTTCCCATCACCAAGATTTCTCCAGAAATATTGGGCAGGACATGAATGATCATAATCTTAGTATCGTTTTGGCCCACGGCTCGAGCTGCCTCTATGAACTCTTTCCCCTTAATAGAAAGGGTTGATCCACGAGCCAAACGTGCGATCCGGGGTGTGAGGGCAACACCGATGGCAATGACGATCTTGATCAGACCTGGACCCATGATGGCCAAGACCAGAAGTCCCAGGATCACAATGGGGAATGACATGAAGATGTCAATAAAACGGAGAACGAGGTTGTCAATCCTCCCTCCTTTATAGCCTCCGATCATCCCAAGGGGAATGCCTGCTGCCATGGCGAAAAGGACAGAGAGGATGCCCACCACAAGGGAAACACGAGAGCCCCAGAGGATTCTTGAAAGCTGATCCCGTCCATAACTATCTGCGCCAAAAGGATGTGCCCAGCTTGGAGGGGCATGCTGAATATCCATGTCCTGTGAAATGGGGTCATAAGGAGAAATCCAAGAAGCAGTCAGAGCAATCATGACAACACAAAAAGCCAAGATCAATCCGACCACAGAGGTCTTATTAGTTTTAAAGGTCCTGAGAAGAATGGCTCTTTGGCTAATTGTTGCCATGGCACTATTTAATGATATTCGATCCTCGGATCGATGATGCTATAAAGCAAGTCGGTGATAAGGTTAAAAATAAAGACGAAGGCCGAAAAGATGATGATTACGGATTGGAGGGCGATGTAATCGCGGTCTTTCACTGCAAAGACCATCATCTTTCCCAGTCCAGGACGGCTGAAGATGATCTCTGTCAGAACCGACCCGCCCATTAAAATACTCATATAGATTCCAATCACGGTCACCGTGGGAATGAGGGCATTTCGGAGTGCATGCTTGTAAATCACCACCCTCTCATGAAGCCCTTTTGCCCTGGCAGTTCTCACGTAATCTTCTCTGAGCACATTCAACATGGAGGAGCGCACCATTCGACTGATAAAAGCTGTCATGATGATCCCTAGGGTAAGAGCTGGAAGAAACAGATGATACAGCCGGCTACTCAGATTGCTGAGATCTCCCCCTCCCAAAACGGGAAAGAGAGGGAGTTTGATGGCAAGAATATACATCAGTAAGATACCAAGGTAAAACTCCGGCATGGAGATGCCTACCAGGGAGAGAATTCTACCAATATAGTCTGGAGGACGATTTCTCCTTAATGCGGTGATGATGCCTGTTGGGATTCCAAAAAGAATTCCGATAATCATTCCTCCAATGGCCAGATCCAATGTATAGGGCAAGGCTCTGACAATCTCGGAAGAAATTGGTCTTCTTGTAATTAAAGATTTTCCCAGATCTCCTTGGCACAGGTCCTTTAGGAAGGTGCCATATTGGATAAGAATTGGCCTATTGAGCCCCATCTGTTTTTCAAGTTCTCGTATCGATTCTTCAGTAGCGTACGATCCGAGAGCTGCCACAGCAGGACCACCTGGAACGATACGAATCAGGAAGAAGACAAAAGTGACTACTGCCCAAAGGGTGGGGAGGACAAAGATCATTCTGCGGATAGCGTACTTGAGCATCCTTCTTTCCCAAAAATAGTTACGGGGCACCCCATTTCTCGAGAGGTGCCCCGTTGGATACGCTTAGACTGATTATTTACGAACGTCTGTCGTCTCTTTGATGGTGGTGACCAAGGTCAATGTGGATCTCATCTCGTATCCAAGGTCCGCATAGGTCTTCCTTGCAAAGACGAACTTGGTGATACAGAGGGGAAGAGCGACCGCATCTTCAATGATCTTCCTCTGCGCCTCTGCCCAGAGAGCCTTCTGTTTTTTCGAATCGATTTCAACCCTTGCCTTTTCAATCAAATCGTCAATCTTATTATAGTGGGAGAAATTGGTGATCGCTGTGGGTGTTCCGACGATCGACTTAGAATAATAGAACTGGGTGAGCATGGGGTCTGCGGTTGGAAAGCGGGCACAGACATAGAGAACCAGAGGATTGACATCCTTCCGGATCTGGTCGTGGAAGGCGGAATGGGCAATGACGTCCATTTTTAAGTTGATCCCGACCCTTCGGAGTTGCTCCTGAACTTGTTCCATGGGTCGACGGTAATCCGACATCTCTGTGATCACCATGGACATTTCGAACCCCTTAGGATATCCAGCGTCTGCCATAAGTTTTTTCGCCTTCTCCGGGTTGAATTCATATCTGGGGACTTTGTCTGTTCCGCCCAGGTAATTTATTGGGATGGGGGAGACAAGCTTTTCGGTCACATCGGGTCCCAGAAATTTCATCACCTCATCGATATTGATGGCATGACAGATGGCTTGCCTGATTCGGATGTCATCCAGCGGTTTCTTGGTCATATTAAAATGGAGAACAAGGGTTTCACCGGGGCCAAAGATTTCGATGGCTGTTCCTGGTATTTCCCTCACCTTCTTCACCCATGCCTGTTCTCGTTCGCCTTCTACAATATCGATCTCACCCTTTCGGAATGCCATCTCACGGCTGCTTGCATCGGGCATAAACCATAACTCAATCCGGTCCAGTTTCGCTTTTCCCCTGAAATAGTCTGGATGGCGGACTTCCACGATTTTTTCTTTAGGGACGTAGTCTTTCAACATGAAAGGTCCAGTTCCAATCGGATCGAACTTAAACTTATCGCCCTTCTCCTCCACTGCCTTCTTCGATACGATGTATCCGCCGTGATAGTTAGTCAGAATTCCCAAAACGGATGGGATGGTGCTCTTAAACGTCAACCGGACCGTATACCTATCAAGGGCCTCCACTTTTGCCAGGGCAGCATAGTCTGCCGCAAATCCTGAAGTGGCTTTATTAGCCGCTTTTTCTAAAGAGAACTTAACATCCTCAGCTGTCACCTCCCCGTATCCCTTGTGAAACTTCACCCCTTTGCGAAGATAGAACGTCCAGGTAAGACCGTCTTTCGATCGCTCCCACCTCTCAGCAAGATCGGGTTCAATCTTCTCTGGGTTAATGTCTTCGGGTTTGAAACGAACCAGGCCATTAAACATCGGATCGATGCAGGCATAATCGATCGTCGTTGTCCCGTAATGGGGATCAAGCGATCGTATGTCCGAGGCCTTTAAGGCCATTCTCACCACCTTTTCCTGAGCAAAAGCAGTAGAGAAAAGGCAGATTCCAACAGAAACTAATGCAACCAGAAAAATTACGAAATATTTTCCCTCTTTCATTTTACACCTCCTTGGATAATCTGATTGATTTGAGCTTTTTCCATCAATATTCTTACATCACCTCCTTAATATAGAAATTCTTTGGGTAAGGCAACAAAACCTTTAGTGTCACCATCGGGGATGGTGGAAACCCCTCGCCTTCAGGCGAAGCGAAAATAGGCGAAATGTGAATAAAGCGAACATGAGCCAACTCTAGAAACAAATCCCGTCACTCTGTCATACCCGCGAAAGCGGGTATGACAGGAATTTCTACATTTCAAATTTTCTCTTGGATTCCTGCTTCCGCAGGAATGACAAAGAAAACGGAATAGAACCGAAGTCGACACGCTTTCAAAACCCCTCGCCTTCCAGGCGAGGGTAGTTCCATTTCTAATAGCATAATGGCCCGTTTTGTCAATCCTTTTTCCTTTTCGTCCCCTATTCAAAGGCGATCTCTTTCAGCCGTTCGATGACCTTCATATAATCGTTAAATTCAATTCCATCTACAGAGTAATCCTGTTTCAGCGTGATCCCATCAATCGATGGACCGTGATGAATAAGATAGTCCAAGACCCTTCCTTCCTGTTCCGGGGAGATCTTTTCGAGGACATCCAATCTTCCCTTTGCTAAGGCTACTCCCGCCATCAGAGCGTACCCTCCCCAGTTCGAGATTCCACATGAGATGAAGTGGTCCGTCTTCAAACGACAGCAGAAAACAGGTTCTCGATTCGTGATGGCATGTTCTTTAAAAACCTCCCATGGAATCTTTCCAGAGCCAATTTCATTGCCGCGGTCTCCGATACCAATCGATTCGACAGCCGGATTCCATTTTTTCCCGAACTCAAGAAGAAGATGGGTTTTTGCAGTGAAGCGTGTGATGTCTTCCAGACGGGAACTGAAGCATCGGTTTCTCAGAAGAGGCGGGAGAATGGTTTCAAAATCCTCCAAGGGGGGTTTGCCCAGCCGCTCCTGAGCTAAAAAGGAGTCAATCGTATGATTGGGTCCGACCCTTTCGATAAAAATGAGATGGGTGAAGTCTCTGCCCAGAGGGCCGTTCATAAACTCTTGGACAAAACGGACGGAGAGAGGACTTTCAACCTCTTCGTTGATCGTTCGACTTGAATGATCCAGATCCGAATGTTCCAGAGGAAAGAGTATCAGAGGAATATCTTTTTCCGGGAGATTGAGGATATTTAGTCCTGCCTTCAGGGTGGAGAGGGTATATTCATCCGAAAGGAGACTGACCTCCATCCCGAGAAATTTCAAGCCCTCAGCCAGGATGAGGGCCCCTGGAGGCCCATCGGTCTCTGTGGCGGGTGGGTTTCCAGCAGGAACATAGAATCCAGTGACGATGGCCACCTTGCGCCCTCTTTCTGCCAGTGAGAAGACTGCTCCTGCCAGGGTGGAGTAGTGGACCATCGGAAGGTTCTCCCAATGATAGTTCTTATGGAAGAGAAGAGAGGTGGGGAAGTTGATCACCTCCTCCATCAAGAAGATCTTGTCGCGAATATGCTCAGAAAAAGTTGTAGACGCCATGGGGACTAATTAATCATGATCATCTTAAATCCCAAATCACAATCCCGCCAAGGCGGGACCAAATCCTTCACCCTGTTAAATAGTCCTTCTAATCAACAACTCTCCCAAGAACCTCTGATCAAAAGGAGCCAGCGCCAGCGGTAATCAATACAGACTCCTAATGTATTTAACAGGGTAAACAAACTCCAATTACCAAATTCGAATGACCCAAACGATCAAATCCCCCCAACCCCCCTTTTCTAAAGGGGGGGACGAGGGGGGATTGTCTATTTTGATTTGGTGCTTATCTTTTTTCCATAGTCACACCACTTCCGGATGGGACACTCTTTGCAGAGGGGTTTTCTTGCCACACAGGTCCTCCGGCCATGCCAGACCAAAAGGTTTGAGAAGTGAGTCCATTCTTCCTTCGGAACGATCTCCATCAGGTCGAACTCAATTTTGACGGGATCGTCCTTTTTGGTCAGACCGATCCTCCGGCTCACCCGATGGACGTGGGTATCGACGACAATTCCGGGTACGTCGAAGGTATTCCCTAAGATGACATTGGCTGTCTTTCTGCCCACCCCGGGCAGTGTCACTAACTCTTCAAGAGTCTTTGGGACCTCTCCTTCGAATCGGGCCACCAACTCCTGGCAGCATTTCAAAATGGATTTGGTCTTATTCCGATAGAATCCGGTTGGCCTGATGTCTTCCTCGAATTCTGTCGGATTGGCTTCCGCATAGTCTCTTGCGGAGCGATACTTTCTAAAAAGACTTTCCGTCACCTGATTAACCTTTACATCCGTGCATTGGGCTGAAAGGATGGTGGCGATGAGAAGTTCAAGGGGATTTGAAAATTTGAGTGCAATCCTGGAATCGGGTATCTCCTTGGAAAGAATTTTGATGATCTCTCTTACCCTTTTGATATTCGCCTCCTTTTTCATACCGCCTCCCATTTAGCTCATAGCCTATAGCATTTATCTGCCTATCAACCATCTGCTACTAACCAAGCCATAACTCATTACTCATAATATTTACAGAAAGGCCGAAGTAAGAGAATCTGATCTCTTTCGCTGCCTGGCCGTGTTTTTAATGATGCTCACTGCTTCATTATCCAACCTTATTTCAAACACAAAAGAATTCTAACTGATATCGTTTTCAGGGGACAATAGAAAAGTTGCTGAGATCAGGAAAGTTTTACACGGACGAGACAAAAAACGTCATTCCTCTTCTTACCAGCGAGAAAATGAATAGAAGAATTCCTATGGAAAAACGGCGCATTAGACAGCCTCAGATGGTGTTGGTATAGAAAATGCAGTCAACTACTGTAAAGTCCGGAGGAAAGGATGACAAGCAATGCTAAATGGGAATGAGGATACGGTTTTGACGACTCAGGAAGCCTGCCATTATCTCAGGATTTCAAGGCCTACTTACCTGAAGTATATCTACATCGGCAGGATCAAAAGTGCCAAAGCGGGTAAAGGGTGGAAAGTTCTCAAGTCAGAGCTGGATCGGTTTCTCAAAGGAGAGAATGGAAATTCAGCCAATGGTCCCATGATTGACTTGAGATAGAAATGGGAGGAACGACGTAGTGAAGGGTTTAGAGGATAGAACTGATCTTACA
Source organism: uncultured Syntrophaceae bacterium (assembly GCA_964390545.1). Classification (GTDB taxonomy): domain Bacteria; phylum Desulfobacterota; class BSN033; order BSN033; family UBA1163; genus CAYMJV01. The sequence continues at coordinate 26,311 of CAYMJV010000001.1, read as the reverse complement.
GAACAGAAAGCCTTGGAGGAAGAGGTAAAGTCCACAAAGGGGTTGATTCAGACCTTCCTCCAGACGTTGAAGGCCTTCCGGCTCTATGAGGCCAATCATCCCCTTTTGTCAAAATTCCAGGATCGACTGAAGCACGATTTTGAGAGCTACTTTAATGAATTTGATTCCTTTTCCCTGCAGGTGGGGGAGCATCAACTTTTCTACTCTGGAAAGGTAATTTATGAAAGTGAGGACGTGAAGGAGAGTCTGGCCTTCGTCTTTTTCAAGGATGGCATCCGTGAAATCCGATTCTTCAAAGATATCGAGTTCAGGGAGATCATCGATTTCCTTCAGATTGTGAGAAAGAGTGACTCGGTCAATCGCTTCGAGGATGACTTGGTCACCTTAATCTGGGAGAAGGATTTCACTCACATCGCCATCACCACCCTGGATGATTTTCCAGAAGGGAGCACCGTTTTCGTCCCGGCCACGCAGGAAGAGCTACTCAAAGGATTGGAATACAGCGCCTTCGGGAAGGAAGGAGTGCAAGAGCAGATCCTGATTGATGAGAACATTAAACAGACGGTGAGCCCCACGCCGGGGACGGGTTTGGCACAGACCTTTCAGCTCACCCCCCATGAGGTGATGGAGATCAACCGGGAAATACAAGCGGAGCAACAACCCGAGCACCTCTATGTTTTAATCGACCACCTTACTGAGATCCTCCTTCACCTCGGGGAAGAGAAGGAAGCCTTCGAGAATCTGATCTCCTACTATGAACGGATCCTCGAATCTCTGCTCAGGCAGAAGGACGTGGAGAGAATGGTGACCCTGTTGATGAAACTCCGCGAGATAAGAAATTCTCTTGTCGAAGAGAAGCAGACCGCTGCTCTCCATCGCATTCTTGAGAACTCCTTGAAACCCCATTTCATTGAGCTGGTTGGGGAGGTCATGAAAAGCAATCCGGAGATGGACCCAAAGCCGATCCTTCAATATCTCCAATTCTTAACCCCACAGGCCATTGGTCCCCTCTGCCAGGTGCTAAGCCGATTGGAATCCGGAAAGTGGCGAAAGATCGTCACGGACCTTTTGGCCGAGCTTTCCCGGGAGGATATCCAGCCTCTGACTGCATTCTTGTCCGATCGTAATCCCAATCTGGTTCGTCAGATCCTCTCCATTCTTGAAAAGATTAACCACCCTTCGACTCCGAAATATCTGGGAAGTTTGATCACCCATCCAGACCTCAGGTTGAGGGAAGCCACCCTTCAAATGCTGACCCAATTTGGGGAGAAGAGTAAAGATCTGATGTTGAAATTCTTAAAGGATCCCGCGGCTGAAATCAGGGCCAGGGCATCAATCCTTTTGGCGAGAATGGCAAAGCAACAAGCCGTGAAGCCTCTAATGGAAATCATCCTTTCTGAGGAATTCTATAAGAGAGATTATGAGGAGAAGGCCTCCTTCTTCCGGGCCCTGGGCGAAACCGGATCAAGAGAGGTGATCCCGGTCTTGCAAAAAATTGCGAGTAAGAAAAATTTGTTCAGCAAGGGGAAGTGGGAGGAGATGCGCACCTGTGCTACCAATACGTTGAAGATGTTAGGGGGTCAGGCCAGCGCCGCAAAATAAGAGAAACCAAGGGAGTCTAGAGAGCCTATGGAATCCACCGTCCAGTCCCATGATGTGGCGAAAAAGCCCGAAGTGGGAGATGCCGACTTTACCAAGATGGGGAATAATCTCCTCCTCAAATTTCATGCCCTCATGAGGATTTCACGGACTTACGATTCCAAGAATGTGGCCCTCGTCCAGTTCATCCAAGAATCTCTTAAGATGATCAACAGCTTCATTGAACGGGAAGGAAATTTTTCTCTCAAGATCGTCCGGGATGACCTCTACATTAATCAACAGAGGCTTCGGTATTCGGTGGAAGGATTCAACAGCTTTAAATATCTCCTGGTCCAGTGGAAAAAAAGATTTATCGGGGAAGCCATTTTTAAAGGACCCATCGATGAAAGGATCTTGAGGGCTTTCATCTATACCCTGGTCGACCTTGAGGAAGGCCAGGAGGAGAATGCCGCTCTTTTTAATCAGAAATTTCAACAAGAAGGCATCTCTGCCGTCCAAGTGAACCCCCTGGAACAATTTGAGGGAGAGGACGGAGTCCATACCGTTCGGAAAGGAGATCTCAAGGACGTTGCTAAGAAAATCTTCTTTGAAACGATCGGAACAGTCAAGGAAGTGGTCACCCAAATCAGAGGAGACCAACATGCGGATGTGAGAAAATTGAAGCGTCTCGCACAGAAGATGATTCACATCATCATGGAGGATGAATCCATTCTCCTGGGGTTGACAACGATTAAGAACTATGATGAGTACACCTACAACCATTCCGTCAACGTCTCCATCTATGCCTTGGCCATAGGCAGACGATTGGGGTTTTCGAGAGAGACCCTGACGGAGTTGGGATTGACCGCTCTCTTCCACGATATGGGGAAGTCAAAAATCCCTATTGAGGTTTTAAATAAACCTGGAGCCCTCGACGAAAAGGAATGGGCGCTCATGAAGCAACATCCGATGGCGGGGGTGGAGACGGTCCTCAACCTGAAACAGCTTGGAGAGATCAATCCGAAGATGGTGATCGGCATCTTCGATCATCATCTGAAATATAACCTGACCGGATATCCCAGTCTTTATCATAAAAAAGAGACGAGCCTCTTTGGACGGATCCTCCAGATCGTGGATGCCTATGATGCCATGACCACCCCTCGCGTTTATAAGAAAACTCCCTATACCCTGGAGCAGACCCTGGCGATCATGCAAAAAGAGAGTGGAATTCATTTCGACCCCATCCTCCTGAAGGTCTTCGTGAGCCTGGTTGGTGTTTTTCCCGTCGGATCCCTGGTTCTTCTTGATTCCGGTGACGTCGGAATCGTCTTTAAGGCTCATCCGGATCCCAAATGGATCGACCGGCCCCAGGTTCTCCTTTTGGGAAAAGACGGAACAGAGGAGGGTAAAACGTTGATCGATCTGTCTGAGACAGACAGCGATGGCCATTTCAAGTGGAGCATCATCAAAACGTTAGATCCCAATCAGTATCATATTAATGTGGCTAAATATTTTTGTGATTGAGAAGGAAGTCCCTCAAAAGGCTTTATCCGCAGGGCATTCATGGCAGAAGCGTTGATCGATCTAGGGGATTCGAACGGGTACAAATCCATTGTTCTCCGGTTAAGGTGGGTGACCATCATCGTCACCTCTTACCTTATTTTATTCGGCCGGGGAATTCATGCTCCCCAACCCTTTCCCTCTCTGCTCATCCTTTTTTACCTGGCTTCGAATCTCATCGCCTATAGTCTACCGCCCTCCTATTTTCTTAAACTCCGTTTCTTCTATCTTACGCTCCTCTTCGATACCGTGATGGTCTCGTTGGGTATTTACCTGACCGCCCAGTTCAATACCGATTTTTACTTGGTCTATTTTTTGATCATCATCTTCGCCTCCATTGCTCGAAGTTTCAAACTCTTGATGATTAATGCCGTGATCATCTGCGGGATTTATGGCTGGTTCCTCTGGTCAAAAGGATTGAGCACGGAGGACATGGCGAAGGGGATCCTCCTGAGAATTCCTTTCTTCTTCATCATGAACCTTTTTTATGGCTTCCTCATTCATTCCTTCGAAGACAGAACGAAGCGGATGAGAAAAGAATTGCAGGAAGTCGAGGAATCCGAGGAAAGATATAGACAGATTGTGGAGAGCGCCCATGATGCCGTGGCTGTTCTGGATGAAACAAACCGGATCAAATGGTTTAATGGGCGGTTGCTTCAATTGACCCAGCGCTCTCCTGAAGAATTGACGGGGATGGAGCTCACCAAACTCATGGAGGGTGTAGACGACGAGGCGATCCTGGAACTCATGAAGGGTTCGGGCTCGGGAGAAAACCTTCATATTCAAGAGGTGGACGTATTCAGGAAGAACGGGGAGAGAAAGAGAGCGGAAGTGAGTGCCGCCCGGTTCTCTCTTTCGAACCATAAGGCTCACACGATTTTCTACCTGAAAGATATCACTGATCGAGACGAGATGGAAGACCGACTCATTCGATCCGAGAAGTTGAGGGCTCTAGGAGAGATGGCCGCTGGGGTGGCCCATGATTTCAATAATGTCCTGGGAGCCATCCTGGGAAGAGTTCAATTGATCAAATTGGGCCTGGGGAGAGAGGGGGACAGAATCGATGCGATGCCTCATGAGACCCTTCAACGGGAGCTCGGCGTCATCGAACAGGCCGCTCTGGACGGGGCCCATACCATCAAGAAGATTCAGGAGTTTACACGGGCAAGGGGAGATGAATGTCTCTTTGTCCCTCTCAATATGAATGAGATCGTGGAGGGGACGATTGAGTTGATGAAGACCAAGATCAAGGATGAAGCCGATGAACGGGGGATTTCGATCAAGGTGGAAACGATTAACAATGAAATCAGCTCCGTCGTGGGGAACCCTACTGAACTGAGGGAGGTACTGGTTAATCTCATGATGAATTCGATCGATGCCATGCCTGAAGGGGGAACGATCACCTTTAAGACGGGAATGGAGGATGGACATATTTCCATTGAAGTCGTTGACGATGGCATCGGGATGCCGGAATCGATCCGAAAGCGCATCTTCGACCCCTTTTTCACCACGAAAGGGGTTCAGCGATCAGGTTTGGGGCTGAGCATCTCTTACGGAATCATTCATCGGCACCATGGGGAGATTCAAGTGGAAAGTCGAGAGGGAATGGGGACGACCTTCCGAATAGAACTCCCCATTTCTAAGAAGGAGAAGGATAGAAGGGAGGAAGAAGATGGAGAAAGAAGCTCGGCGATCCTTCACCATCCTGGTCATTGATGATGACGATCGAGTGCGAACCCTTCTCAAGGATATCCTGATCTATGGAGGCCATCACGTGATCGAGGCTGCGGACGGGATTCTGGGAATGAAGTACCTGGAAGAAGAGAAGTTTGATATGGTCTTGACTGATTTAGGGATGCCCGCCATGAACGGTTGGGAAGTGGCCAAATGGGTGAAGAGTAAGGTCCCCCGAATCCCCGTGGGCCTGATCACCGGATGGGGGACGCATTTGGATGAGGAAAAGATCAAAGAATCGGGTGTGGATCTGATTATCGGTAAACCTTTTCAGGTGGGGGATATCCTCGAGGCGGTCAATCATTATGTGGGTCTCCATTAGGAAAAGGACTTCCCTCCCGTCGCCTTTCAATATCTGTCCCGCCTTCCCTCTCTCTGTCCTTTACATTGAGACCCTTCCCATTCTTCATGAAGCCTCCGAAGGACCTCCTGCTGCTGCCGGATGGTGAAGTCTGCATATCGGGGATCCCTTTTTCGATAATTCCTTTCAATGAAATCAATCGAATTTTTAGCACTTTGGATCTGGGAAAGAATCATCTCACATTTTCTCAATCCCCATCGGGCTTCAATGGAATCCTCAGGATGATGAGAAAGCCAGAGATAGTTCTGATAGAGGTGATAGAAGGAGATCGTGCGATCCGCCGTAATGTCGAAAGGAATAGCCCCCATCTTTTCCTGCATCGCCTTCTGTTCGAGATGGTTTGACTCAACGATCTGATGGAGATGGTCCATCCATAAAGTGATCATTCCGTCACGGCCTGGGGTGCTGTGGATTTCCCACAATGGGGAGCCTTCTGGACACCCCTCGTTGCGGCACTGCCTGAAGCCCTCTGATACAATGGCGATCCTCTCCTGAAGGTAGTGGGTCATGGTTTCGATGATCTTGTCCACCTTTTCGTAGGGATCATAGTCTGTGGGGTCGATCCTCTTGGCTACAGCTTCGACATAGTCAGCATAGCCCTCATAGAAATCGGAAGTGTACTGCTCTTCAGAATAGAAAGGGTACTCTTGGACAGGTAGGTACCCCCATCCCCCGTTTTGGAGGACGGGCCAGCGAAACCTGACCAGACCGGAATAGATCGTAGACTCCGGCCTTGGAGTGAAGAAATTTCGCTGGTTCAACTTCTGCACTTTTGCCGGAACAGTGGCTTCCCAAGTCTGCAAGGGATGGACATGGCTCCCATCCAAGACGACGCGGCCAACCACGCCCGAATGAGATTCCGTAACAAAAAAAGGGGTGCCCGGGATGACGGCATCCGGCACAATTCGAATCGGGTAAGTATCCAGGGGGAGCGTCCGGGTAGTGGTCTCCGCCAGCATATGGACGAGGGCTTTCCGGAAACGGCGATCTTGATGCCACTCGGAATGGGTAGGCAGACGTCCCCACTGGGTTGTCCAATGACCGATCATTTTAAGATCTTTTGTTGTAGCGGCAGCAGGCAGGTGAGAAATCCGTGCATAGATCCACCGGATGGCATAAGGGACATCAGCGCAATCGATAGGGATATTGTGGCGGATGAAGAAATCTTCGGTGATATTTTCTTCGACCCATTTCCCATATCGAATCTCCTCTTCAACGCTCCATCGACGATCTCCAACCGTCCAGACCTGATCCGACGATTCTTGCACGCTCTGGCTGAAAGAGGGAGTAGAGAAAAGGACGAAAAGGAGCAGGATCAAGAAGGGCATGCTTTATATTAAAAAGATCGAGAGAGGATTGTCAACCAGCCGAAAAGACCATGGCAAGATGTCTCGAAGGGAACCCCCTAAATTCTTATTGACTTCGCCATTTAAGATTTAATACATTTTTCATCAACGAAAATCCTCAACCTAAGGTGGGATATGGCTGGGAGGCGATGGGAACTCCATTTTCCTAAAAGAGGATGGAGTTTTTTGTTTCGGCTCAATGGCATCTTTGGTAATCAAAGGGATGGGGAAACGAAAGAATGATAAAGAGATATAGGCGACTTGTCCTCTTATCCATCACTCTGTTAGGAGTTCTGTTGATTTCACCCTTAACAACAACGGGTGGAGTCGTGGAGGGAAAGGTCACCTCTCTTCACGGCGATCTGGCTGAATTGAACATCGGATCTGAGAAGGGGATCCGGCTCGGTGACTTTGGAAAGATCTACTATAAGATCACCGTGGGTGGAAAAGAAAGACAAATCTATGTGGCAAAGTTCAAGATTTCCCACCTCTCCGAAAAGTCCTCCATGGCTCAAATTGAAGATAAAACAGGAGAGGTTAGAGCGGATTATCTGGTAGAGGTGACTGTTAAGGGAGGTGAATTGGAAGTGAGATCGGAGCCCTCGGAGGCGAAGGTCTACCTGGACGGTAAAGAGTTTGGAGAGAGTCCACTTCTTCTTTCAGATGTGTCTCCCGGGCGTCATCTGATTCGGGTTTCGAAGGAGGGATATGAGGCCTTTGAGATTTTGGAGAACATAGAGAGCGATCGGAAGAAAGTGATGGCCCATTTGAAGAAAGTGGTAACAGAAGGGGAACTCATCGTTCGTACCGAGCCTTCGAGTGCGACCGTCACTCTGAATGGGCGTTCCGTTGGGAAAAGTCCTTATGAGGGCAAGGGCCTCCCTCCCGGGATCTATAGAATTCGGATCACAAAAGAAGGGCATGAGAACTGGGAGAAGGCGGAGATTGTTGATACCGGGAAAAGGGTTGAAGTGCTGGCTCAGTTAACCCCGTTAAAACCTAAAGAAGGCGATTTAGAGGTTCGCTCCGAACCTGGTGAGGGGAAGGTGTATCTGGATGGAAAGTATTTGGGGGAGACACCCGTGTTCCAACCCCATATTCGCCCGGGACGATACTCCGTCCTGGTGCTCAAGGAAGGATACCATGCGTTTGAGGAGCGGGTGGAGGTGAAAGGGGCAGATCGGAAAAAAGTTCTCGCTACCCTGAGACGGAGGATGGGAGCGCTTGCGGTAAGCCTGAGGACTCCAGGAGCTACCCTTTTTATTGATGGAAAGCCTATGGAAGTCGGCCCAGGGGGCACGCTCGAGAAGGAATTTCCCTCTGGGTCTTATCGAATCAAAGTGACCAAAGAAGGCCATGAAACTTGGGAGAGGGATCTGGTAGTCGGGGCCGGGGAGAGAGTCGCAGTGTCGGTGGAGTTGAAAACAAAGGAGGGGGAACTTTTCGTCCGGACCGAACCAAGCGGGGCCGTTATCTATCTGGATGGGAAGTCGGTCGGGATGGGTTCCTACGAACGGAAGGGATTGTCTCCAGGAACATATAAAATCCGGGTCGTCAAAGAAGGTTATGAGGCATGGGAAGAGGAGGCAACGGTTGAGCCGGACAAAAAGAGTGAGATCTTTTCGAAATTAAAGGAGATTGATTGGAGCAAGAGGAGTTGCGATGCACCCGTTTGGAATTTGGGGGATAGTTGGACCTACCGAGATGGAGCAGGAAAATTTTGGAGTAACCAGGTTTTCGAGGTAAGAGAAGATCTATTCCTTGTGAGAATAGAAGGGGATCGAGATCTCTATGCTTATGATCGAAAAACCATGAATTGTAACTATCTCATTGATAGAAATGGCAGGAAGGTGAGGAACCTCGAGGCCCTCAAGAATATCTTTAACTTCCCCCTGGTGATTGGGAAAAAATGGAGGTATTCAACGGAGTCGGGAGGTACGAATATTGTTAACGAGCTGGGTGTAGAAGGGGTTGAAGAGGTCAATACCCCTGCGGGAACATTTCTAGCCTATAAGATTTACTATAAACAGACAGAGATGTTTCGCATGAACAGCGGTTGGATTCGTTACTGGTATGCCCCAGCTGTAAAATGGTGGATCAAACGGGAAGTTGAAAAGTCATCTTATTGGGCCAGAGCATATAGGCTCCAAAATGCCGTCCTTTATTATTACAGACTAACCCCCCCGAAAGATTGATACTTCGATGGCGCAAAACCCCACGCTGTTAGACGACATGGTGAAAAGCGCCGCTTTCTTCGGCAAGCCTTTCGACAGGCTCAAGGCCGCGAGTGTATCGAACGGCTCAAGGCACTGAGTTCATCGAAGTGCAGTATTAACCCTGAACCTTCGACCCAAGCGTTCGACTGAGTCCTCGGCCTGAGCTCGGGCCGAAGGCTCACGCCGAAGTCTCAGGCCGTGGACAGCCCCGGTGCGCTTGTCCTGAGCGCAGTCGAAGGATTGGACCGGGAAAAGTCGAAGGGTTGATTTCCCTTCCATATAAAGCCTCAATTCCAAATTTCAATGAACGAATAATTCAGAGGCGGATTACCTGGTATCTGTTTGAAAAACTTACAGTTTTTTATTATGAAAGTTTACATTTTTGAAATAATGGATACACCTGTTCTGGAAAATAGAGGAAAATCGGGGAAAGAAATTTGAACATTATGGCAAAAAATTGTCCATCTCCCTAACAATTTTTACTTATTTTAAGGGGATTTTGGGTGGAGGACGTTCTTAATAGACTATAGGAAAATCGTATAATTCCTTATAATTTCAATACTTTTTATAAAACCCTGGGAGTGCCTCTTATTGGCATAGATATTGCTAAATTTAATCCATCGAAAGGAGATCAAACCGATGGAAAGACTTCGAAAATTCTTAAGAAATGAGACTGGAGCAAGTGCTGTGGAGTATGGCCTCCTCGTAGCTTTGATCGCGGCGGTCATCGTGGGTGCTGTTACGCTCTTAGGAGGAAATCTGCAAGCCACATTTAATTACATTGCTTCCATCGTTCTGAAGCCGTAGATTGACTCCTCTTATTTTAGTTTCATACTGCCCATTCGAATATTTCGGAAGGGTGTTACGTTTTTGCAAGGAAGTAAACGAAGTCGGTTTAGGCGTATGCCCAAAAACCTATGTCTTCTCTTCCTATATTGACGTTAAATAGTCTTTTGTTCGTCGCTTTAAGACGCGAATTCTCTCCTCTTAAATTCCCGCACTGGTCTAAATGCCTTCCTATCGATGAAGGATCTTTTCTTCCCTCTGGTCATGAGCGTTCAGAAGATCTTCTCTTCCCCTTGGGAAGGACGGGTGTTATCAGGAAAACATCCCTCCTTCCCATTCCGAAGAGAGGGGTGGAGGTGTAAATGGGAAAATACAAGTCGGTGATGCTTCTTGGAGTGGCCGTCATTATCGCTTTGATGACCAGTCTTTTAATTTACGGCTATATGCAGAAGAAGGGAAGGGGCCAAGAAGTTGCTGTGGAAACGCAACCCATTGTGGTCGCAGCCGTTGATCTCTCTTGGGGGACCCGGATTACGGATGAGATGCTTAAGAAAACCAATTTTCTCAAAGGGAGTCTTGCCACAGGATATTTTTCCGACCCAGCTTTGGTCGTTGGAAGGGTCTTGATCTATCCTGTGAAGGTCAACGAACCGATCTTCGAGTCCCGATTGGCTCCCGTGGAGATGAAAACCGGAGGAGTTGCTGCGGTGATCAGTCCAAAAAAACGGGCGATCGCTCTCAAGGTAGATAAAGTGATAGGGGTTTCCGGATTCATTCACCCGGGTAATCGCGTCGATGTTCTGATGACCTTAGCCACAGGAAGAACCTTTAATCCTGTGACCAAGACCATTTTAGAAAATATCCTCGTCTTAGCCGTCGGTTCAGAGACAAAAGAAAGAAAAGGTTCGGAGGAAAGGTCTTCACCCACGGATGTCATCACCCTGGAGGTCACCCCAGAGGAAGCAGAAAAATTGGCCCTTGCCATTACAGAAGGCAGGCTTCAACTCGCCCTCCGGAATTTCAGCGATACGGAGAATGTCGTCACTCACGGGACGACTGTATCCACTCTGCTCGGTTCTCATTCTCCTAGTCCGCCCAAAGAGCTGAGGCCACCTGTCAGAAGAGAGGTGGAAGTCAAAAAAATAACTCCCCAAGAACTACCGCCACCTCCCGTGGAGAAGAAAGTAGAGAGTCCTAAAGTGTCCACCCATACCGTTGAATTGATCAAGGGAAGCAAGGTCAGTGAAGTGAAATTTGAAGGGAGTGAATAAACATTGAATAAACGAACAGGTGCCATCTTAGCGGTGATTGTATTGATATCCTTTCTAGTGTTCTCAAACCATGCCTGGGGGCAAGGTCCACCGCGTCTCAAACCTGAGACCACCTCGCCGCAGAAATTGCATTTGACGGTGGGTAAATCGATCATCATTCAAAGCCCGGGGGCGGTCAGGCGTGTCTCTCTCGTTTCCCCGGAAATAGCTGATGCCATGGTGCTCAGCCCCTACCAGATTTATCTGACGGGAAAGGCATCCGGACTCACCCATGTAACGCTCTGGGATGTGGGCGACAAGGTGATCGGCATCTTAGAACTCGAGATCTCTCCGGACATCTCCCGGCTGAAAGAGATGCTTCACAAAATCCTTCCTGAGGAGAAAGACATCCGGATCAATTCGACCCACGATCAAATCGCCCTTTCCGGAACGGTTTCGAGTGCGGCCAATCTCTCACAGGTGCTGGCCCTGACTGGCCCCTTTGCTCCTTTAGATGAGAAAAAGGAACCGAAAATCATCAATTTGTTGGAAGTGGCTGGAGTTCATCAGGTCATGCTGGAGGTCCGGGTATCAGAAATCTCCCGTAGCCTCCTGAGGAGATTGGGTTTTAATTTTAACTACGTCAGCAGTAGCGGCAGAAATTTAGGATTGAGTCTCCTGAACCGATTGACCACCCTTCCAGCAGGAGGGTTCCCCTCTGCAGGGATTGACGTCTCGGAATCGGTCAATGCGATCTTTCGTTTTCTCAGCCAGGATACGACCTGGACCGTCTTTATCGATGCCCTCAAGGAGGAGGGCCTGCTCAAAGTTTTGGCAGAGCCCACCCTCATTACGTTAAGCGGAAAGACGGCCAATTTTCTTGCGGGGGGTGAATTTCCCATCCCCGTCCCTCAAAGTACAGGAGGCGGTGGAACGACCATTACCATTGAATACAAACCCTTTGGGGTAGGACTCAATTTCACTCCCACGGTACTAAGCAACAAAAAGATCAACATGCAGGTGACCCCGGAGGTCTCAGAGCTCGACTTTTCAAACGCGCTGACGATGGGTGGATTTGTCGTTCCCTCCATCACCACCCGAAGGGTTTCGACGGTGATTGAACTAGCCGATGGCCAGAGCTTCGCCATAGCCGGGTTGCTCAAGGATGATGTGCGAGAGATCGTTTCCAAATTCCCTCTGTTAGGGGATATCCCTGTTCTCGGCGCTCTATTTCGGAGCACCTCATTTAGAAAGAATGAGAGCGAATTGATTGTGATTGTCACGCCCCATCTGGTGAAACCTCTCGATATGGCGAAGCAGACCCTGCCGACCGATCAATATGTGGAACCCAATGATCTAGAATTTTACTTACTGGGAAACATGGAGGGGAGAGGAAAACCCCATCCGGTCAAGGGGTCAGGGCTTGAAGGCGAATTCGGGCATATCCTGCCCAAATGAAACGGAGGAACGGATGATCAAAAGATGTTTGATACTCTCTGGATGGATCGCCCTTCTTTTTTTATTGATGAGTTGTGCCGCCAGCCGGTTGGACATGGATTTTGGGACCTCATCCAGGCTTCTAAAGATCAATCAAATCCAAAATCCCGAGGCTGAAAAGAATGTTGAGCCGGTTTACGGATTGGATGGGGAAGCAGCACAGGCCAACACAGAAAAATACCGGAAGGATTTTGAGAAATCTCCTCCACCGGTTCCTTCTTCGCTCACGATAGGGATTTCAGGTAAGAAGTAGGATGAAAGTGAAATCAAGAGGTGAGGCAGGAGCTTCAGCGGTCGAGTTTGCGATCGTTTTGCCAATCCTGGTTCTATTGATTTTTGGGATCATTGAATTTAGTGTCGCCCTTTACGACAAAGCCATGATCACCAATGCCAGTCGTGAAGGGGCCAGGTCAGGTATCGTTTTCAGGGTTCCATCCGTCACGGATGAGGAGATTATTAACATCGTGAACAATTACCTGGGCAGCAGCCTTATCACCTTTGGTGCGCCTATTGCAGCCAATACCACGGTAACAAGAATTGGCTACAATCCAGGAGACGAACTGAAAGTAACAGTCAATTACATTTATACTTTTTTGATCGTTCCTAGCTTTGTTGTGAGTCTCAGCGGAGGAATAAATATGGCGGCTGAGACGGTGATGAGAATGGAATAGGGAGAAGGGGAAACATATCGAAAAGGAAAATGATCTGTTTTTCTTGAAACCATTAAAGCACCAACAGGGCGCGACGGTTATCATGGTCGCTCTGCTTATTCTGGTCTTCATAGGTTTTGCTGCAGTGGCCATTGACATCGGACATCTCCTCCTAGTCCGCAACGAGTTGCAAAACGCCGCCGATGCCGGATGTCTTGCCGGAGCCAGATTCCTATATAGTGATGATGGTATGGCTGTCAATGAGAATTCGAATCAGATTGCCTATCAAGCCGCCATTGCAAACAAAAGTGATAAGGCCCCGGTCGATGTCCATTGGGCTGCAGGAAATATGGGAGATGTAGAGAGGGGCCATTGGGCTTTTGCAACCCGTGCTTTCACACCCACTGAGCTCACCCAACCGGTGAATCTTTGGGACGTCGCACCGGAAGAATTAGATGCCAATCCCGCTTTTATTAATGCGTTGAGGGTGAAGACAAGAAGAGAAGATACCCCCAGCGCTTCCTTTTTTGCTCGAATGTTTGGCTATGAGAACTTTTCTCTTTCGAAGGAAGCCATTGCCTACATCGGATTTGCGGGGACGCTTTCTCCGGGAGAGGCAGATCAACCCATTGCCATTTGTAGGGAGAGCCTTCTAACGAATGGTCAATATGCTTGTTCAACGGGTCGAATGATTACCAATCATGAACTGGTAACAGGCCTGGAGAGCGGAGGATGGACTGACTTTAACCAGGATAACCCCTGCCTTACGGGAACCAATGCTGAAACCGTAAGATCTCTCATCTGTAATGCTGGCAATCCTGACTCAATTATTCTGGGTCAACCCATCGCCATCCACGGAGGATATATCCAAAATGCCCATGGCATGTTGAGACAATGTTGGCAAAATCTCACCGGAGAGACACAACTATGGACTTTAACGCTTCCCGTGATAGAGTGCCCGGGGAACAATGTAGATAGCTGTGCAACAATGGTGGGCGCGGTTACCGTCAATATCGTGTGGATCACCCCGTGGGAAGATGATCCTTCTTACAGTTGGGCTCCATGGCAGATGGAGAACCCAAGGACAGGCACCACCTGGTTTTCGAATAACCCGGATGGCCAAGTACGCTGGAACAGCTTTGTACAGAATTTCAACTTACAAAATGTAGATGGGAGTCCCGTTCCTTATCAAAGGAGGGGGGTCTATTTTTTACCGGATTGTAACACCCATCAACCCAAGGGCCGAACGGGCGGAGAAAATTTCGGCATCATGGCAAAAATACCGGTGCTCGCAAAGTAGAGGAAGCCTATGGCAGACAATCCCATTCTGGTTAGGTTTGAAATTAAGCAACCGAAGGTCAAGGAAGAACTGGAAGGGATCATCTCTTCAACGGAAGGATTTCAGCTTGATAACTCAAGCTCGGCAGTCTCCTGCGACCTTCTGATTCTTGAGATCGGAGAAGATCTTAGGAAAGAGTTTCAGCTGGCTCATAATATCCAGGACTCGGGAATGGCCAGAGAGATCTTTTTTACGTCATCCCGTCTGGATCCGGAACTCCTGCTTCAAGCCTTAAGGGTTGGAGCAAAAGAGTTCTTTCCTCAGCCGATTAAAAAGGAAGAGGTGAAAGCAGCCCTTCTGCAATTAAAGGAACGGAGAGGAAAAGGAAAATTTGATGGGGAGAAAAGAAAGCATGGGAAGATCATTGATGTCATCGGCAGCAAGGGAGGCGTGGGAAATACTACGCTTGCGGTCAACCTGGCGGCCAGTTTGATTGAAACCCCTGGATCTCCTTTGGTGGCCCTGATCGATATGAACCTTCTCTTTGGAGAGATTCCGATCTTTCTAAATATCGAATCCGTTTTCAACTGGGGGGAGATTGCAAGAAATATTTCAAGATTGGATGCCACCTATCTGATGAGCATCCTTTCCAAGCACTCCTCGGGCATCTATGTCCTCCCCTCTCCCACAGGATTGGACGGGGTGAACGTGGCCAATCCGGAGATCATTGAGAAGCTTCTTGGGCTGATGCGAAATGTCTTCGATTACATCGTGATTGACGGAGGGCAGGCCCTGGATGATATCTCCATGAAGATTCTCGAGATGTCAGATATGGTCTTCCTGGTGGCCATCCTGAGCCTTCCGTGCCTGACCAATGTGAAGAGGCTGCTCTGGATCTTCCAGAAGTTAGGGTATCCTGAACAGGAGGATATTAAGATTGTCATCAATCGGCATTCCCGGAAACTCACGGTCATTACCCCAAAGGAAGCTGAGGAGAGCATCAATCAAAAGATCTTCTGGTTCGTCCCGAACGACTATCCCACCACCATGTCTGCGATCAACCAGGGAAAAACCCTTTCCGCGGTGGCCCCGGGTGCCGAGGTAAGTAGGAACCTCAGAGAATTGGCCTCTACCTTCATCGAGAAGGAAGGGAAGGAAAAAGAGAAGGGCGGATTTTGGAGCGGAATTCTCAGATAGAGGAACATAGAGGGATGACGTCATGGCAGTGATGAACATACGATCAAACAAAGCGATAGGAATGAGAGGCACTGGACCTGCCGCCGTTGAGGGGAAGCTGGAACAGTTCTTGATCACCAAAGAATATTATGAATTGAAAACGAGGATCCATGACCGCCTGCTCACTCTAATCGATCTGTCTCTCATCGACTCTCTCAACGAAGCCATGCTCCGGCAGGAGATCAGGAGGCTGGTGGAGAGAATCCTGATGGAGGACAAGAATAGCATCCCTCTCAATTACAATGAGAGGGAGAGGCTGTTCAAAGAAATCCAGTACGAGGTGATGGGGCTGGGGCCCTTGGAGCCCTTCTTACAAGATCCCACCATCTCCGATATTTTGGTCAACACCCATAAACAGATTTATGTGGAGCGATTCGGAAAACTCGAACTCACCGAAGCAGGATTTAAAGACGATGCCCATCTGAGGAGGATCATCGACAAAATTGTCTCTGCAGTGGGGCGCCGGATTGACGAGTCTTGTCCCATGGTGGACGCAAGGCTCCCCGACGGGTCCCGAGTGAATGCCATCATTCCTCCTTTGTCCATAGACGGACCTATCCTATCCATCCGACGATTTGCCGTCGAACCTCTTGAACTCGAAGACCTCATCAAATTCAAAGCCCTGACCCCTGAGATCGGAGAGCTTTTGAAGGGGATTGTGAAAGCCAAGCTCAATATTTTGATCTCCGGAGGGACTGGAACAGGAAAGACCACCTTGTTAAACGTCCTCTCCCGATTCATTCCTTCCAATGAGAGAATTGTAACCATCGAGGATTCCGCCGAACTTCAACTGAAACAAGAGCACGTGGTTCGTCTGGAAACCAGGCCTTCCAATATCGAGGGGAAAGGGGAAGTGACCCAGAGGGATTTAGTCAGGAATAGCCTGAGAATGCGACCTGACCGGATTATTGTCGGTGAGGTTCGGGGAGGAGAAGTTCTGGATATGTTCCAGGCCATGAATACAGGACACGATGGTTCTCTCTCTTCCATCCATGCCAATTCTCCTCGGGATGCCCTCATGCGATTGGAAACCCTTGCGGCGATGACAGGATTAAATATCCAGAGCATCTTTATCAGAAAATATATCAGTTCAGCCCTCAATATCATCGTCCATCTTGCCCGTTTGGTGGATGGGAACCGGAAGATCGTAAGTTTTCAGGAGATTGCAGGCATGGAAGGTGACACCATTATTCTGCAGGAGATCTTCTCTTTCGAACAGACCGGTCTGGATGAAGAGGGCAAGGTTAAAGGAAGGTTTCGGGCCAGGGGCTACCGGCCGAAATTTGCAGACAAGTTCAGGTCCCTCAATATCCCAATTCCCTATGATCTTTTCGATACAGACAAGGTTCACGAAATCTAAAACCTGGAAGGGTAAAGATCCATGGATCTTTTGATCGCGATCACTATTTTTATTCTTACCCTGGTCTTGATCGAAGGGGGGTATTATGCCCTAAGAAAGATACGGAGTCCGGAAAAGAGGGAAGTCCTCAGGCGGCTCCGGGGGTATCCTACCACAGAATATGACCGTGAGATCATCGACATCATGCGAAAAAGCATGTTGAGCGACGTCCCTTGGCTCAATCGGATGCTTTTGAGCATTCGATGGACGGATAAGTTGAGTCGCATGATCGAACAGTCCGGAACCGAATCGACCCTGGGTGTCTTTATTTTGCTTTCCATTGTATTGGCCGCTGGGGGTTTTGTGATCAGTTTATGGGTGGCATCCAATGCTCTTCTATCCTTGATCATAGCCTTCTTCCTCGGAGTCTTCCCCTTCCTCTATGTTTATCTGAAGAAAAAGCGGAGGATGGAGAAATTTCAGCGGCAATTGCCGGATGCCCTGGATTTGATCGCCCGAGCCTTAAAGGCAGGACATGCCTTTACCGGCGGGCTGAAGATGGTGGGCGATGAACTGGGAGAACCCGTCGGTACCGAATTTGAGAAGACCCTTCATGAGATCAATTTCGGATCGGGAGTCCCCGAGGCCCTGAAGGGCCTCACCCAACGAGTCGATTGTCCGGATCTCAGGTTTTTTATCATTTCTGTTATCATCCAGAGGGAGACGGGAGGGAATCTTGCCGAGATTTTGGCAAAGATTGCCTACCTCATTCGGGAAAGATTCAAACTCCAAAATCGTGTGCAGGTCCTCTCGGCGGAGGGAAAACTCTCGGCCATCATCTTGATTGCTATTCCCTTTGTGATCGCGTTAGCCCTCTCCGTCCTGAACCCAGTGTATATCAAAACATTGTTTATCGATCCGATCGGAAAAGCTCTGGTCGCTTTCTCGTTGCTCATGATGGCCATCGGAATGGTTGTCATGAAAAGAATGATCGAAATCAGGGTATAGGAAAATCTATGGTCGGTTTTGAAATTTTAATCATCTTTTTAACCTTTACTGCTGTGATGCTCTTCAGCCTGGGAATCTTTTTTTTCGTCGGCTATCAGAAGGAGCAGTGGAGGCTCAGCAAGAGAATCAAGCAGATAGGCGGCGTCATCCGGTCTGAAGAATTTACGGATGTGTTTTATAAACTTAAAGACCAGGTTGTGAACCTCGTCGGATCCTTAGGGAAACTTGTAAAACCCAAAAGCCAAGGAGGGGCATCCAATCTTCAAAAGAACCTTCTAAGGGCGGGATATCGAAGGGAGAGTGCCTCCGTCATCTTTCTGGGTCTGAAGGCCTTTCTGGCTATCGTCTTCCTCGGGGCCTCTGTATTGATCAGAATATGGGTCCTCAAAACCATTTCCTCTTTTCACCTGATCCTCTTTTCCATAGTCTTGGCCTATATCGGGTTCTATTTACCTAATCTCTGGCTTCGGATCAAAAGCGCCAGGCGGGAGGAAAAGATCCTCGAGGGGTTCCCGGACGCTCTAGATCTGATGGTGGTTTGTGTGGAAGCTGGTATCGGTCTCGATGCTGCCATCAATCGGGTCGGAGAAGAGATAAAACTGAGCAACAAGGTGTTGGCCGAGGAATTTAGGCTCTTGAGTCTGGAATTGAGGGCTGGGAAACAACGGCGGGATGCTTTGAGAAATCTCGCCACGAGGACAGGCTTGGAGGATGTGAGCAGCCTGGTTTCCCTGTTGATTCAGACCGATAAATTCGGAACGAGCGTCGCTCAGGCCCTGAGAGTCCATTCTGAATCAATGAGGATTAAACGATATCAAAAAGCGGAGGAGCTCGCAACTAAATTACCCGTGAAATTGGTCTTCCCTCTGATCATTTTTATCTTCCCCTCCATTTTTGTGACGGTTCTGGGTCCCGCCATCATCCAGATCTTCAGGGTCTTACTTCCTCGCTTGGCAGGCCAATGAGGTGAAAGGAAAATGGTGTTGAAATCTAAAGAAAAGAGAGGAATGGGCTTCTGTCTACTTATCGCTTTTCTAATCCTTCTTATGACCGGTTGTTCCGGGAGCAGAAATACCCAGCGGGGAATCTCTGAGAACGCTTATAAGAAATTCATGGAAAGGCAGAAGGCCTTGGCAGCTGATGAACAGGTTTCGAAAGAGAATCCGGTGATGACTTCAGAGGAATTAGACAGGATGGGAGATTTTTATGTGAAACAGGGGAATCTCCCGATGGCCTTTCTCCAATACGATAAAGCCCTCCGTTTGGATCGAAATCAGCCAGGCATCCATTACAAAATGGGGCGGCTTTTCCTGGGAAAAGGAATGGCTGAAGAAGCCCAGAATGAGTTTCTGGAGGTGTTGAAAGTCAATCCTCAACATGCCCAAGCCTTTGAAGGGTTGGGATGGGTCTTTTTAAAGACGGGCGATCTTGAAAGGGCCGAGAAAAACCTGCAACAGGCTATCGCTCTTGAGGATACCCTATGGCAGGCCCACCATCTACTGGGAATTATTTATGATCGTCAGCAAAATTACGAGGGGGCCATACAGCAATATAAAAAAGCGATTTCCGTCAAGCCGAACATGGCCATGTTGTTCAATAATCTTGGGATGTGTTTACTCTTAAAGGGAGATTATGGCGAAGCCCTTAAATCCTTTTTAAAGGCTTCGAAGTTAGAGACCTCCAATGATAGGGTCAACAACAATTTGGGCCTAACCTTATGCAAATTGGGAAGGTACGAGGAAGCCCTTGAGGTCTTCAAAAAGAGTGGGGATGAGGCAGCAGCTTATAATAATTTGGGGTATGTTCTTATGATCGAAGGGAAAAACAAAGAAGCGATCGAGGCCTTTGAGAAGGCCATTGAAATCAAACCTGGATTCTATACGAAGGCTTATGAAAATCTGAAAAAAGCCAAAACCGCCCATTCTTCATCCCCTTAGGATATCTACCTAACTGCCCGGTTATATTGGAATCTTTCACTTAGAGTTCCCTATTTTCCGAATCCTTGCACATTCACCCTCGCCATTCGAAGGGTCTCAGGGTCCTAACAATTCCTTTAAATTGTAATGCCTGCCACTCATCCATCACACCCCTCTGTCAATTGACTCCCCAAGGAAAATACCAATTATTTCTTGAAGATTGCTCAATAAACTTTTTTTCACAGGTCGATTTTGTCTCTTTTAGGGCTGTCCTTGGCCCTAAGAAGTAGATGAGGTAATAGAGGATGTTCTTGGAAAAGAGGTTAGTATAATTAGTTGAAATTATTTGGTTTTTATTTGTGAAAAAAAAGGCTTTGACCACGGGAAAACGGGATATTATATTAAAGCAAGGCCCTCTTGAGGCAAATAATCATGGACGAAATTAGTTATCAAAAATTACTTACAACCCGGATTGGCGACTTGGGACTGGATCCCAATGAAAGCATGGCTTCTTGTTTCAAGAGGCTTAGGAAAGAGTTGAAGGAGCACCATGTCCTCCTATGGCCTGATTTCTATTTCGGAAATGAATGGGGTTGTGTGAACAAAAAGATTTCAATCAGTATCCCATTCTATCTGGCAACTCCTGAGCTAAAAGACCTTGAAGGTGAATCTCCCACGAACGAGGAGTTGATCAAGATCCTCCGTCATGAGACAGGTCATGCGGTCAATTATGCCTATAAACTCTGGCAGCGGAAGGAGTGGAAAGAGACCTTCGGGGATTTTAATAAGAAATACCGGGATGGGTACCTCTACCGGGTGAACCCCTGGTCGAAAAGTTATGTTAGGCATCTCCATTATCTTGGAGACCCTCACTATGCTCAGAAACATCCCGATGAAGATTGGGCTGAGACATTTGCCATATGGCTCGATTCCCGTTCTCACTGGGACGTGAAATATCGAAATTGGCCTAATGCGCTGGATAAGGTGTCCTGTGTAGATCGCTTGATGGAAGAGATTGCTGGAGAGGAACCTTTAAACACAAGAAAGAAAAGGGAAGGAACCTATTCGATCATTGAAGAGACTGTATCGGAGTGGTGGGGATTAGATGGGGAGATACTCGACCAGGAGGTCCAGGAATATCTCAACGACATGAATGAACTTTTCATCAAACCTTCAAATGGCCGGAGAAACCTCCTCCCCGCCTGGAAATTGATTCAAAAATATGCAAGGCTCATGGCCGAACGGGTCAGCCTATGGATCTCTGGATCGAACAGGAACACCATTCGAAAAAGCCTCCGGCAATGGGAGGCCATCTGTAGAAACGAATCGTTAGGGTATCATCCGGAGGAGGAAGAGAGGAAGGTCATCGAATTGACCACCCTCCTCACCTACCACGTGGTGGATGGGGTCCACCATCTTAGCAACTAAATCTATCATCCTTACCCCCCCCTCTCGCCGGGAGACTGTGTCGTAATGTCATTCTGAGGCATCAGCCGAAGAATCTCTGTTTTCTAACTTGTTGATTCTATGAGATTCTTCACTTCGTTCAGAATGACAAACATGGCATCTCCCTCATTACGACACAGTCTCCAGGGGAGAGGGGAAGGGTGAGGGGATTAAAGGATGACCGTCTTTTTGATGGCCCTTAGAATTTCGGATGGTTCGTCGAAGACCTGAAGGATTTCAAGATCAGGGAGAGAGATCTTTCCTTCTTTTAGGAGGGTCTCTTTGATCCAGTCGAGAAGACCCTTCCAGTATTGAGATCCAACCAGAATGACGGGGAAGGGTCTAATTCTTTGGGTCTGGATGAGTGTTAACGCTTCAAACAGTTCATCCATCGTCCCAAAGCCTCCTGGAAGGATGATATAAGCCACCGCATATTTAACGAACATCACTTTCCGGACGAAAAAATAGCGAAAATTCAACTTGATGTTGGCATAGGGGTTGGGTTCCTGTTCCAAGGGAATCTGGATATTAAGACCGATCGACTTTCCCCCTGCTAATGCAGCCCCTTTGTTGGCTGCCTCCATGACCCCGGGGCCACCTCCCGTGATTACACCGAAGCCGTTCTCAGCGAGAAGCTGCCCAATCATTTCGGCTCTCTGGTAGACCTCGTCCTGCGGTTGTGCGCGGGAGGAGCCAAAGATGGTCACGGAGGGATGGCACTCAGCAAGGGCCTCGAATCCCTCTACAAATTCCGCCAGGATGTGAAACATTCTCCACGAATCCCTGACCGTAATCTCATTGATAATGTATTGTTTGTTCGGCATGGTCCCTCCTTTTGGTTACTCATTTTTATTGCCAATTAACTAAATTTATATTAGGAAGAGGAGAGTTTCAAGACTTCTTTTAGCAAGATGGTAAGGGGGGTTTCAATCTCCCTATTTATGGGCGACCTGCCTTCGCCGGAACGCTTCGTGCAGGTCGGCTGAAGTCGCCCCCACCCATTTCGTTAAATATTATAACGAATAACGCATAACTTTTTCTGAGAGGAGTAGATTCATGAAAGTAGAATTCTTAGGGGGGATCAGGACAGTAACGGGATCAGCCACCCTTCTCCAAAAAGATTCTCTCCTGTGGCTGGTCGATTGTGGAATGTTTCAGGGAGGGAGGGCCATCGAAGAGAGGAACCGAAATGTTCATCCCTATCATCCAAGAGAACTCTCCTTTATTTTGCTAACCCATGCCCATATTGACCACAGCGGTCTGATTCCTAAGCTGGTAAAAGAAGGATTCCGAGGAAAGGTGGTCTGTACAAAGGCCACTTTCGATCTCTGTGAAATAATGCTGAAGGATAGTGGTCACATTCAGGAGATAGAGGCTGAGTGGCAGAGTCGCAAAAATAAAAGATCCGGAAGAGAGGATACGGCCCCTCTTTATACCGCGGAGGATGCGGAGAAAAGCCTCCGCTATTTTCAGACCGTGGGTTACGATGAAATTCTCTCCTTGTCGGACGGATTGAAGGTACGATTTCAAGATGCTGGCCATATCTTGGGATCGGCCATTATTGAAACCTGGGTCGAAGAGGGAGGCCAGGAAAAGAAGTTGGTCTTTTCAGGAGACCTCGGGGGTTCAGGCCGTCCTATTATCCGGGATCCTTCCCCAGTTGTGGACGCAGATATCCTCTGGCTGGAATCGACCTATGGGGATCGGCTTCATAAGTCGAGAGACGAGACCGTAGAGGAACTATTGAAGATTATTCTAGAAGCCATTTCGCAACAGGCCAAGGTCGTCATCCCTGCCTTTGCCGTCGAACGGACTCAGGATCTCATCTACACCATCAGCCAATTGATACGGAAGGACCTCATGCCTTCAATTCCCGTTTATATAGATAGCCCATTGGCCATCTCGGCCACGGAGATCTTTAAGAAAAATCCGGATTGTTTTGACGAAGAGACGAAAAGTCTCCTATTAGGAGGAGAAGATCCTTTAGAGCTACCCGAAATTAAGTACACTCGGACCACAGAGGAATCGAAAGCGATCAATGAAGATCCAAGGTCAGGAATCATCATATCGGCTAGCGGGATGTGTGACTCCGGAAGGGTTCAGCATCACCTGAAACATCATCTTTGGCGGAGCGAATCCCACATCGTCTTTATCGGCTATCAGGCGGAAGGTACGGTTGGGAGAAGGATCGTTGATGGGGCGGAGACCATCAGGCTTTTTGGAGAGGAGATCGCTGTCAGAGCTCATGTCCACACCTTGGGTGGATTTTCTGCCCATGCGGATCAGAAAGGGTTGCTCGAATGGCTCTCCCACTTCAGAAATCCTAACCTCGAGGTCTTCGTCAACCATGGGGAAGAGAAGGTTTCAATGATACTGAGCGAGATCATCCATCAAAAGCTCAAGTTTGAAGCGGCTGTCCCTCAATGGAGGGAGAAAAGGTTCCTTTTTACTCCTGAGGAAAAGGTCGTGCCTAGGGAGAAGATAGAGGCGGTGGAATCACCCGAAGAAAGATGGTCCTCTCTTTCGAAGCATTTGGAAAGAGGCTATAAGAAGCTGCGTCGCAAGTTAAAAATGCGAAGATTAAAAAGAGGGGATATCAGGGACCCCGAGTGGTTGAAAGAGTTAGAAGAGGTCAATAAGAAGTTAGAGAAATTGGAATCGGAACTGGAATGAACCTCCGCAGTGGGTAATCCCCTCTTTCCCCCTTTAGTAAAGTCGGTACGACTCGAAACCGAGGGGTGATGAAGGGGGATTTGAGAAAGATTGGCAATGGGAGGAAAGGGAAGCTTTTCGTGGTTGAATTGATCAAGATCGGTTTTATCTTTTTTGCGATTATTATTCTCACCTTCATGAAGGTGAATCTCTGGATCAGCCTCCTCGGAACCACTTTTCTAGTTGGGCTTCTCTTCCATCTCCCGGTCGCCAAGATCGGGATGGATCTTGTTTCTGCCACCCTCGACGAAAAGACCCTATTATTGATCGCGGCCCTGTTCACCATCCTTTTTTTCAGCAACCTCTTGAAAGAGACAGGCCGGATGAATAAGATTCTGGAAGGGTTTAGGCATATCCTCAAGGACATGCGTGTGGTGGTTGCCCTCCTGCCTGCGATGATTGGGCTCATGCCCCTCGTGGGAGGGGCATTGGTTTCTGCGCCCATGGTGGTGGAGGGGTCTGATCAGTTGAAGCTTTCACCGGAGCGGAGGACCTTTATCAACTACTGGTTCCGTCATGTCTGGGAATATATCCTTCCCACTTATCCCGCTCTTATCTTAGCCGCCACATTGGTAGGTGTTCCTGTAAGAAAGTTGGGATGGGTTAATTTTCCCTTAACCCCTGTGGCTATCTTCAGTGGAGCGATGATTGGCTTTTGGGGAATTTCGAATTCAAAGGAAGGAGGGGAAGTGTCACAGAGAACATCCGTATGGGAACTATTGACGAACCTTCTTCCCCTCATCTTCGCCCTCGTTTTAGTGATTGGATTCAAGGTAGAGCTTGCTTATGCATTCGGGCTAACGATCTTAGGGATGATCCTTTTTAACAGAATCGACCCAAGAACTATATTAAAGGCATTGAAGGGGAGTCTTTCCATCGAACTGCTCCTCACGGTTGTCACCGTGATGGGATTCAAAAAGGTCTTGGAGTCGTCCCAAGCCATTTTGACGATCTCCACCTTTTTGTCTTCTTCTGGAGTTCCTTTTCGGCTCATTGCCATTTTCGTCCCTTTGATCGTTGGGGTAATGACCGGGATGACCATTGCCCCGATCGCTATCGGATTTCCCATCCTCATCCCTTTATTCCAAAATGACCCTGATTTTCTCAACTATATGATGCTCGCTTTTGCGAGCGGGATCGCGGGAGACTTGCTCTCCCCTTTTCATCTCTGTCTGGTGTTGACCAAAGACTATTTTCATGCCGAATGGAAAGGGATCTTCCGCTTGCTCTGGGTGCCGGTGGCATCCCTTCTTGGGGTTGCCCTCTTGATGACCTATGTCCGGTAGATAACAGGTGAGGAGGAAGGAATGAAAAAGAAGAGTGCACTGGGTTGGGGATTGATCCCGATTCTTCTTTTAATCCTGATGTTTCAGGAATGCCTGGCGGGGGTGGTGATAGAGCAGGTGGTAAGGGATAGGGAAGGGAATGCCTCTAAAGTTATCATGTACTTTTCCGAAAGTAAGTTTCGGTCCGATCATCCCAACGGGGGCCTGACGACTATGATCGATTTTAAAGAGGATCGAATGGTGATGATCGATCACCTTTCTAAGTATTATGTGGAGGTCAAATTTTCTCAATGGGAGAGGGAGGCCGCCGAAAGGCTCAAACAGTCAGTTCCTGACACCCAGCCGAAATCGAGAAAGATCGTGATCAAGAAAACGGGTGAGATACCCGCTCTCAATGGTTTCCGGACAGAAAAGGTTCAGATCTTTGCGGATGGAGAGCTGATTGAGGAGGATTGGGTGACCCGGGATGTGTCGTTGGAAGAGGTAGAGAGGGTCATGGATAAGGTGGCCCTTGGGTTCTCGAAGGAGTTTAAAACCGAGATGAAGGAGAGCCGAGAGATCTACGAAAAAATAAAGGCTTTGGGATTTCCCATTCTAGTCAAAGACTACACGATCGCGCACGGATTGGGCGGTGTCGATGTGTTGGAGGTGAAAAAATTAGAAAAGAAAGAATTGAAAGACGAGGTCTTTCTTCCCCCCAAGGGTTATCAGAGAATAATCCCAGAACCTTCCAAAAAATAATCCCTCCAATTTATCCCCTCCCCCTTGGAGACTGTGTCGTAATGTCATTCTGAGGCATCAGCCGAAGAATCTTTGTTTTCCAACCTATTGATTCTATGAGATTCTTCACTTCGTTCAGAATGACAAGCATGGCGTTTCCCCCCATTCCGACACAGTCTCTTGAGGGGGGAGGGCTTGCCCTGTGGAGTAATGAAATATACTCCACAGGGTAAAGGTGGGGGTGAACGAGTTGAGGGTGACCTCAGTATGGTTCGCTAACCTTCCCTTGGGACAAGTAATGTCATCCTGAACTTGTTTCAGGATCTCTCCTTTAAACGGAAAATTTCACGTCAATTTGATTGATCCTTGAATCGAGACCTGCCCCAATATT